>NZ_JBEXYC010000019.1:0-127588 GCF_040630835.1 Kitasatospora sp. NPDC005751 | reverse complement strand
GACCGCTCGGGCTGGGGGCGGGGGGGTGGGCGGGGCGGCCGGGCCGGGCCGGGCCCGGCCGCCCCGGCGGGCGGCGCCGTACGAGCTCGGCGCCGCCGGGGTGCACGTGTCAGGAGTCGCTATGCCGCGCCGGTGATCCCGGGCGCGACGTACCGGCGGTGGAGCGGGGCGAAGGACACCTCCGGAGCCCCGCTGATCCCGGCCGTCGCGATCGCGGGGGTGAGGCGCTGGGCCATGAACGCCTCGAACGCCTCCCGGGACTCCCACACATCGGTCACGTGGAGACCCCGCGCGTCGAACCAGGCCACATGCAGCTGTCCCCCGGCCCCGGGGACCTGCTCCCAGTCCACGGCGTCCCGCACCGTGTCGTACTGCTCCGGCGTCGCGTCGGCCCAGAGCATCGACATCACCACGGCCATGACCACTCCTCCTTCATCGGCGTCCAGGTATCCACCCCGACCAGCCAACCCCCGGCCGCCACCACGCGCACGCCGTGACAGCCGACCGGACCAGCCGCCTCTCCGACCTCTCCGGCATCGACGGGAACGAGGCGGGCGACGGGGGCGCGGCCGGAGCAACGAGCTACCGGCACAGGTAGGGGCTCGTGGTGACCTCCCGGCCGACGCCGCCGCTCAGCCGGAGTGCACCCGCCGCCGGGCGTGCTCCGCCCAGTCGACGATCTGGATCGCCGCGCCCGCGGCCTCCTCGCCCTGGCAGCGGGTGTGGTGGCGGCGGGCGATGCCGTCCAGATCGAGGTGGCGGCCGAAGGCGGGGTGTCCGGCGAGCCGCCGGGCGTGGGCCCACACCCGGGAGTGCTCGGCGATGCGATGCACGGCGGTGGCGTCCAGGTGCCAGCGGTGCACGGTGTCCAGCCGCACCAGGGTCACCCAGAGCTCCACGTCCGCGAGGGTCAGCTCCTCGCCCAGCAGGAACTCCCGGGTGGCCAGGCGGTGCTCGATCGCGGCCAGCCCGTCGAGCAGGCTCCGCAGGGCCGTCGCGCGCTCGGCCGCGGTGGCGTCGGCCCGGCCGGCGCGTTGGGCCGGGGCGTTGATGCTCCGCTCGCACAGCTCCCGGACCGCCTCGATCGCCGTGTCGAGGCCGCACGGGTGGAGGTCGGGGCCGGGGAACCGCCGGGCCAGGTCGGTGAGGATCTCGGTGGTGTCGGTGCTGACGATCCGTCCGCTCCAGCTGTCGCTGAGCACCGGCGCCACGGCCGGCCCGGGGTACTGGTGCGCGCTCGCCTCGTACAGCGGCCGCAGCGCCAGGTACCCGCCGGCGCCGTCGTCCGGCAGCGCCGGCAGCAGGGTCACCGGGAGGGTGTCGTCGAGGCCGAGCAGGCTGTGGGTGACGGCGATCTGCAGACAGTGCGGACAGGACAGCGTGAGGTGCAGCCGGTAGCGGTGCGGCACGGCGTAGTACCCGCTGCGGGCGTCGCGGCCGATCCGGCCGCGGAGGGAGGGGACGGCGGAGGAGGAGGCGTCGGACATGGGTCTCCCAGGGGTCGGGGGTGCGCGCACGCGCGTGCGACGCATCGGGTGCGGGAGGAGCGGGGAGGGCGGAACTCGGGGCGGGCGAGTGCCCGGTGGGGAATCAGACGGCGAGGGCCGCCGCGCCATGGGGAGCGGGCGCTCCTGCCAGGCTGCTGCAGACCCGCTGCAGGTCGATGTGGCGGCGGCACGTCAGCACCGGGCGCAGCCGGACAGCGTGGGCCACGCCATCGACGACCGGCTCCGCGTGCCTCACGGCTCTCCCACCCACGTTCGAGGATTCCTGCTCCGGAGTGTCATCCCGGATCCGCGCCGCGTCAAGGGCCCCGGCACCGGAGGACCGGCCGTCCCGCATGGTGGGACGCGCGTCCCGCTCCGGCCGGACCGGCGCGCCCGCAGAAGACGGAGGCTCGTCGCGAACGCCGGTGCGCCGGCCGTGGGTTCACCCCCCGGGCCCCGGCGGGGCCGCCGAGGAGCGGTGCCCGGCCGGAGCCCCCTGACTTCACGTCAGGCGCGCTGCGGGGACGGCCGCGGCAGGGGTGTCTCAGTGCGCGGGCCGCCAGCCGAGCGCGGGGCCGAGGCCGGTGGCGATGTCGGTGAGGATCTGGACGTAGTCCTCGAAGTCGAAGGAGAACGGCAGTGCGAAGACGACCTCGTCGACCTCCCGGAACCCGGCGTGGGCGTAGAGCTGCTCGGCGATCTCGGCGGACGTGCCGATCAGGTCCGGGGCGAAGAGCATCCGCGCCGGTCCCTGCGGGGCGGTGGTGCGCGGAATCCGACTCCGCACGTAAGCGCGGTACTTGGCGCGCTGCTGCGCCGAGGCCCCGTCGGTGGGGATGACGACCAGCCCCTGGGAGACCCGGGCGCCGGCACCGGCGGGGTGGTGGGCGCGGAAGGCGGCGATCTGCGAGCGCTGGATCTCGGCGAAGTCCTCCGACTCCTCGGCCCGCACCACGCTGCTGGTGAGCAGGCTCAGCCCCTGCTCGCCCGCCCACCGGGCCGAGCGCAGGCTCCCGCCGCCGTACCACAGGCGGTCCGCCAGACCGGGTGCGACGGGCTGGACGCGGTCGGAGTACACCTCGATGCCCTCGGTCCCGCTGAAGTCGGTGGCCCGCTCGCCGCGGACGAAGTCCAGCAGCCGGCGCACCCGTTCGTAGCTGAAGTCCTCGGCCTCGGCGGTGTCGGGGTAGAGCGCGGGGGCGATCCGGTCGTAGTGCCCGGGACGGCCCACGCTGACACCGGGGTTGAGCCTGCCGCCGGACAGGAGGTCGACGGTCGCCAGGTCCTCGGCCAGCCGCAGGGGGTTCTCCCACCCCAGCGGGATGACCGCCGTGCCCAGGTGGATGCGGCTGGTGCGCTGGGTGGCCGCGGCCAGCACCGCGACGGGCGAGGAGATCCCGTACTGCAGGTGCCGGTGGCGCAGCCAGGCGCTGTCGAATCCCAGGCGCTCGCCGAGTTCGACGAGCCGCAGCGTCGACTCGTGCCCGTGGCGGGGATCGGCCGGGTCGAACAGGCCGATGGTCAGGAATCCCAGCTTCCGAAGCGGTTGCGAGGGCGAGGGCACCGGTTCCTCCGTCCTCCGCGACGGGCCCGGTCGGAGCTGCGCGGTTCGACTGTCACGGCCCGGATTTCGATCACCGGACGTCGGCCCCACACTCACACAAGGCCCGGCGGCGCTCAAGTGCTCCACCGGAAGCGCAATCCGGGGAAACACGCACGTGACGCGCCCGTCAAGGACCGCGCGGTCCGGGGGCGAGAGACGCCGCCCGGTCGGTTCCGCGGGGGCCGCCGCCCGCGCGCAGGGCGGCGGTCCGCCGCGGAACCGTCAACGCGTCAGAGGATCTGGATGTCCTTCACCTTCGGAGGGTTGTTGGGGAAGGTGATGTCGTGCCAGCGGTCGATCCGCACCGAGTCGCCGTTGGCGTCGTAGTAGATCAGGTCGTTGTTCCCGGTGGAGATGCGGTCGACCCACCAGTTGCCGAAGCTCGTCCTTCCGGCGTTCGCGTAGCAGTCGACGCTCTGGCGCCCGTCGAGGTGCGACCAGATCTTCAGGAAGTCCTCACCACCGACGCACTCCACGTGGTTGATGGCGTAGGCGTTGCCGCTCGGCAGGGTGATGGTGAACGCGGTGGCCGTGGCGAGTGCCACGGCCAGGGAACGCGCGAGCCTCATCTTCTTCGAAAGCACGAGCTCTCCTTGCTGGGGGAAACCGACGCATGGTGCCCGGCCCCGTCGGCGGTGTCGCGCCCTGGCCGAGCGTTGAGGTCGCCGAGGCACGGAACCGACGGGAGACCGCCCCGGGCCCCGGCCGGGGCCCGGGCCGAGGGGGTCCGGGACAGCCAACATAGCGACCGCCGTTCCCCCGTCCGGCGGATACGTTCCGGACACGAAGGACCGGGGAGGAATTTCACCCGTTCGTGGAGAGCGGCTCCCACGAGGCCGGCCGAGGAGCCGGGGATTTCCGGATCCGGAGCCAGTCGCGACGGCGCGGCACCCGGCGGCCGGACGGCCGGGGTCAGACCTCGCGCGCGGGCCCGGCCGCCGGCAGGGCCGCCGCTCGGAGCCGGGCGGTGATGCCGGTCAGGATCAGGTCGACACCGGTGAGGAACTCCTCGCGATCGTCGTGCTCGCGCATCTGGCCGGCGACGGTGCGGACGAACGCGAACTCGTCGGGGTCGAGCTCCGCCCAGGCGGTGGAGGTGGCGGCCAGGAAGGCGGTCCGGCTCGTCGGCGGGCGGTGGGTGGCGGCCGCGACGGCGTTGGCGGCGTTCTGGTTGCTCACCCCCAGGATGTAGTGCAGCAGGGCGGACGCCGAGCCGAACAGCTCGGGTTCGGGGACGCCGAGGGCCTGGACCTGGCGGCCGAGGCCTTCCATCAGGCGCAGCAGCGGCGACGGCGAGAAGGGCCGGGCGAGCTGGGCGCCGACCCAGGGGTGGGCGTCGATCGCGTCGAAGACGCCCAGCGCCAGGGAGCGGACGGCCTGCTGCGGCGTGCTGCCGGGGGCGGCGGCGGTGAGGGCGCCGGTGAGGACGGCGGCGGTGGCCGCGCCGAGGAGCTCGTCCTTGTTCGCGATGTGCCAGTAGATCGCGCCGGGGCCGGTGGCGAGCTGCTGCGCCAGGGCGCGGAAGGTGAGACCGCCCTCGCCGGAACGGTCGAGGAGTTCGACGGCCGTCTCGACGATGCGCTCGCGGGAGAGCGGCTCGTCCCGCCGCTCGGCGCGGCGCGCGCTGGTTGCCATGCCTCCATCCTGGCACACCTGGAACACCGTTCCAGCTTGACAGGACTGGAACGGTGTTCCATTCTGGCCCTGGAACGACGTTCCACGGTTCGGCCGGGCGGAGACCGCCCGCGAGCAGAGAGGGCACCGCCATGACCACCGCACCGACCGTGCCAAACGCACCCGGCACTCCCGTCACGATCATCGGCGCCGGGCTCGGCGGGCTGGTGCTCGCCCGCGTCCTGCACGTCCACGGCATCTCCGCGACGGTCTACGAGGCCGAGCCCTCCCCGCAGGCCCGGACGCAGGGCGGCCAGCTCGACATCCACGAGCACGACGGGCAGCGCGCGCTGGCGGCGGCCGGCCTCACCGAGGAGTTCCGCGCGATCGTCCACGAGGGCGGCGAGGCCTCCCGGGTGCTCGACCGGCACGGCACGGTGCTGCTGGACGAGCCCGACGACGGCACCGGCCGGCGCCCCGAGGTGCTCCGCGGCGACCTCCGCCGGATCCTGGTCGAATCGCTGCCCGAAGGGACGGTCGTCTGGGGGCGGAAGGTCGCCGGGGCCCGGCCCCTCGGCGGCGGCCGGCACGAGGTGGCGTTCACGGACGGGTCGGCCGTGACCACCGGACTGCTCGTCGGCGCCGACGGCGCCTGGTCCCGGATCCGGCCCCTGCTCTCCGCTGCGGAGCCGGAGTACCTCGGCACGTGCTTCGTCGAGACCTACCTCTACGACGCCGACGAGCGGCACCCGGCGGCGGCCGCGGCGGTCGGCGCCGGGTCGATGTTCGCGCTCGCCCCCGGGCAGGGGATCTCCGCCCACCGGGAGGCCGAGGGAGTGCTGCACACCTACGTCCAGCTGACCCGCCCCGCCGACTGGATCGCCGGGATCGACTTCGCCGACGCCGACGCGGCCAGGGCCGCGGTGGCCGCGGAGTTCGAGGGGTGGGCCCCGCAGCTCACCGCACTGATCACCGAGGGCGAGAGCGCACCCGTCGGGCGCGCCCTGCACACACTGCCGGTCGGTCACCGCTGGGACCGCGTGCCCGGGGTGACGCTGCTCGGCGACGCCGCACACCTGGCGCCCCCGGCGGGCGAGGGCGCCAACCTCGCGATGCTCGACGGCGCCGAGCTCGGGCGGGCGATCGCCACGCACCCCGGCGACACCGAAGCGGCCCTCGCCGCGTACGAGGCTGAGCTGTTCCCCCGCAGCGCGAGCGCCGCGACGCGTGCGTCCGCGATCCTGGACCTCTGCATCGGCGACCGGGCACCGTACGGGCTGGTCGAGTTCTTCACCGGCGGCGGACCGGTGGGGTGAGCCGCCGGTCCGGCCGGAATCTCCCGCCGAACAACGTGGTCGAAGAGCTTCCCATCCCGTTCCGCTGCGGCGATGTCCGTCGCTGTCGGACGCAATCCCCGGTCATCGATCAGTTACAGCGTCCCCTCCGCAGCTGACCACCGAGCGCCGCCGGTCCCGTCGGCTCACCGTGTCGGTGTGGCGGGACGCCCGGTCGCCGGCGCGTTGGAGGCCTGAAGGGTGCCGGCCCCCCGACGTGGGCGCCCGGCCGGCGCCGCCACCGGCGGCGCCGGCGTCACGCCGGGTGGATGAGGCGGCTGTCGTAGGCGAAGATCACAGCCTGGACCCGGTCGCGGAGTTCGAGCTTCTGCAGGATCCGCCCCAGATGGGACTTCACCGTCCCCTCCGCGAGGTACAGGGCGGCCGCGATCTCGCTGTTGGACAGGCCGCGGCCCACCTGGACGAGCACCTCGCGTTCACGGGCGCTGAGCCGGCTCAGCCGGTCGTCGCCGTCGGTGCCGCCGCCTGGGATGTGCGGGCGGAAGTTCTCCAGCAGGCGGCGGGTGATCCGCGGGGACACCACCGCGTCGCCCGCGGCGACGTTGCGAATCGCGGTGAGCAGTTCCTCTGGCCTGGTGTTCTTCAGCAGGAAGCCCGAGGCTCCGGCATTGAGTCCGGCGAAGGCGTATTCGTCCAGGTCGAAGGTGGTGAGGATGAGCACTCTGCTCTGCGGGGCGATCTCGACGAGCTGCCGGGTCGCCTCGATCCCGTCCCTCCCGGGCATCCGGACGTCCATCAGGACGACGTCGGGGCGCAGCTCCCGGGCGAGGCGCACCGCCTCGGCGCCGTCGGCGGCTTCGCCGACCGGTGCCATGTCGGGCTGGGCCTCCAGGACGGTGGCGAAGGCCATCCGGAGCAAGGCTTCGTCGTCGGCGATCAGGATGCGGATGGTCATACGGACGCCGCTCCGCCGCTGCCGAGGAGGAGGCGGGTACGGACTCCCCAACCGCCCTCCGGAAGAGGTCCGGCCTGCAGCGCGCCCCCGTAGGCGGCCGAGCGCTCGCGCATGCCGGGGATGCCGTGGCCGGACGGTGCGGCGGCGGGCCGTGGCCGGTGGGGGCCGCTGTCGGTGATGTCCACGGTGACGGCCTCGGTCGAGCACCGGATCCGGACCGTCGCGCGGGTGCCGGCGGGGGTGTGCTTCAGGGTGTTGGTCAAGGCTTCCTGTACCAGGCGGTAGACGGTGAGTTGCGCGGTGGCGGGGATGTGGGTGTAGCCGCCGTGGACCTCCAGGCCGGTCGGCAGCCCGGCGGCGCACATCTGGTCGGCGAGCGCCTCCAGTTGGGCGATGCCGGGCAGCGGGTGGCGCTCCGCGTCCGGCTCGTCGGTCCGCAGGATGCCGAGCGAGCGCCGCATGTCGGTCAGGGCCTGTCGGCCGGTCTCGGAGATCTGGAGCATCGCGGCGGTGGCCTTGTCGGGCGACCGGTGCTGCGCGTAGACGGCGGCGTCGGTGAGCGCGACCATGACGGACAGGTTGTGGGTGACGATGTCGTGCATCTCCCGGGTGATGCGTGTCCTCTCCTCGGCGACGGCCAGGCGCGCCTGCTGGTCCTGTTGCTGTCTCAGGCGGTCGGCCCGTTCCTCCAGGGCCGCGAGGTAGGCGCGCGTGGTCCGCACGTTCACACCGAGCACGGCGGCGGCGACGACCATCGCGGTGACCGCGACGAAGGGGGTCAGGAACGCGCCGTGCGGCGCCCAGCGCAGGCAGGCCAGCAGGGCGCCGGCCTCGACGAGGGCACCGGCGACGAGCGTCCCGCGGCGGCCCGAGTTCGCGGCCGCCGTGTAGAGCGCCACCAGCAGGGCCACGTCGGCGGGCAGTTGGATGCCCATCAGCCACTGGACGAAGGCCGCGGCCGTCACGGCGGCGAACACCGTGAGCGGGGCCCGGCGCCGCCACAGCAGGGGCAGCGCGAGGGCGGCGGTGAGGGCCACGGCCGCCGGGAACTCGTGCGACCCGTCCGTGGTCACGATGTTGAGCAGCAGGAGCGCCGGCAACAGCGAGTCCCAGACCAGGGGTGGCAGCCGGATGCCCCGGCGCCAGGCGGCGGATGCCGGTCGCGCCGCCCGCCCGGTGGCCGGGTCGGCGTGCCGCGCCGGCCGCAGGGCCGTACGCGCCCACCGCCCCCGGTCGCGGCGGCGCACCGGGTGGGTGGCGCCGGGTTCCGCGGCCGCCTCGGTCATCACACGTCCCTGTCGTTCCAGCACCGGCGTGGCCCCGGCCGGGGCCACGTCCGCGTACCACCTGCGGCCGAGGCGGGTACGGGAAACGTCCGCCTCGCGCCGCACGGCAGGTACCGCGGCCCTGTTCACGGTAGGTCACGGCCCCCGCGACGCACATGAGTCCAGCGACTGATCGGCACCGGGCCGCATACGACCGCAGGAGGAGCCGCGCCACCTCCCGTGGTCGCAGGCCGGCCGCTGGTCCGGCGCAGTCGGTTGCCACCGCGGTCGTACGGGGCCCGCTCCGGACGACGACCGCGGTCGTACCCGGCGACGACCCGGGATCGATGTGGCGGCGCAGGCCCGGCGCCGACGATGGGCGGGTGACCGAGATCATCACGGGACTGTCCATGTCCCTCCTGGAAACAGTTGTCCTGCTGGGCGCCATCACACTGGTGGTGGCGCGCTGGCTGCCCCCCGCCGCCCGCCCGCGCGTCACGATCGCGGCCGGGGCGGTCGAGGTGCTGTCCGCGATCCTGCTGGCCGTGGCGGGAGTCCGCTGGCAGATGCTGCCGGTACTGGCGGGCGCCGCCTTCGCGTTGCCGTTCGCCGTCCTTCCCCTGCGGCGACGCCCTACCGGCCGACCCGCGTGGCGGGCCCGCTGGTGGCTGGCGCTGCCCGGATCACTGGCCTGCGCCGGCCTGATCGCCACCGGCCCGGCGGCCGCCTGGGCCTTCCCCGTACCCGTCTTCCCCGAGCCGTCGGGCGACTTCGCGGTCGGCACCCGGGTGGTGCAGTGGACCGACCCGCTGCGCCCCGAGACCTTCACCGCCGACCCGGACGACCGGCGCACGGTCGTGGTCCAGCTCTGGTACCCCGCGCAGCGGAGCCCCTCGGGCACGCGGCGGGCCCAGTACCTCGGACGCACGGAGCAGGAGGCGCGTACCGTCTCCGACGCCCTCGCCCAGGGGGTCGGCCTGCCGGGCTTCCTGGTCGACGGGGTTCCGCACGCCCGCTCCCGCTCGGTCTTCGACGCCCCGGTGGACGGTGGCGGGGGCCGGTTCCCCGTCGTGCTGTTCTCTCCCGGGTCGGGCGGGGTGCGTACCCAGAACACCGCCTGGGCGGAGGAGCTGGCCAGCCACGGGTACGTGGTCGCCGCCCTCGACCACCCGTACGACTCCGCCGCCGTCGTCCTCGCCGACGGCCGGACGATCACCACCGAGACCGCCTCCAGCGGCGACCCGGACGAGGACGAGAAGCTCGCGGCCGGGTGGACCGCGATCCGGGCCGCCGACCTCGGCTTCGTCCTCACCCAGTTGGACGGTCTGGACCGCGGTGCGATCGCCGACCCGCTGAACGGACGCCTGGACACCGGCCGGGTCGCGGTGGCCGGCCACTCCATGGGTGGGGCAGCGGCGCTGCAGGCGGCCCGGCAGGACCGCCGGTTCGACGCCGTCGTCGACCTGGACGGCTTCCCCCACGGCCCGACCACGCCGTCCCTCGTCCAGCCGGTGCTCGCGCTCACCCAGGCCATCACCCCGGCGACCGACGCCCGCTACCTGCCCCGCCTCACCGAGGCGCTCGGGTCCAGTACCGCGACGAGCTACCGGCTCACCGTCCCCGGCGCCGCGCACCTCACCTTCATGGACGGCCCCCTCTATCTGCCGCCCGTGCCCTCGATCGTCGGCACCCTGGGCCGCGTCGAGAGCCCGCGCGTCGTCGCCGCGGCCACCCGCGCCTTCCTGGACGCCGTCCTGCGAGGCGCACCCGGCGACCAGGCCCGCGACCTGGCCGCCGTCCTCCCGGCGTACGGCGAGCTCAGCGTCCACCGCCCCGGATAGCCGCCGCCGACGAACCGCTGAGCAGCGTTGGCCGGGGGAGCCGGGCGAGCGTGGTGAGCTCGTGCGGGGTCGGTGCCGTCCGCGGACGGCACCGACCCCGCACCGGTGGGTGGCGCGGGTCGTAGACTCCCTGCGTGGCGGGCGGCTTCCGCGCCGGTGAGGTCGAGGACCTCGGGTGGTCTCTCGCCGTCCCGCCCTACTCAGGATCCCCCGGGGGTGGACGCCATGGCCGCGGCAACGACGATCGTGAACGCCAAGGTGTTCGACGGCACGAGGTCGCGGGACTGGACTTCGGTCCGGTTCGCCGACGGGCTGATCACCGAGTGCTCGGCGGCCCCGGCCGCCCGGGACGGCGACGACGTGGTCGACGCGGGTGGCGCAACGGTGTTCCCCGGACTGATCGACGCGCACGTGCACCTCGTCCCCGGCGCCCTCGCACAGTCGTTGACCTTCGGCGTCACCACCGTTCTCGACATGTTCAGCAAGCCCGACCTGGTGGCGCGGGCCAAGGAGCAGGCCGGTTCCCGTCCGGACGTGGCCGATGTGCGTTCCTCGGGTGTCGGTGCCACGGCGCCCGACGGACACCCGTCGCTGATGTACGCCCCGTTCCCGACCCTGACCGCCGCCGACCAGGCCGAGCGGTTCGTCGCGGAGCGGATCGCGGCGGGTTCGGACTATCTGAAGATCATCTCGGGCACCGGCGGTCTCTGGCCGTCGCTGGACTCCGGGACCGTCACCGCGCTGGTCACCGCCGCGCATGCCCGCGGCCTGCTCGTCGTCGCCCATGTGAGCTCGGTGGCCGGTGTCGAGGAGGTGGTGGCCGCCGGTGTCGACGTGCTGGCCCACGTCCCCGTGGACGCCGAGCTGGGCGAGGCTCTGGTCGGACGCATGGCCGAGGCCGGGATCGCGGTCGGTCCGACGCTCGCCACCATCGAGAACACCCTCGGTGAACCGGGTGGCGCGGCCGTGGCGGGCGACCCGCGGCTCGCCGGGCCGCTCGGCGAAGCCTGGACACGGCGGTGGACCTCGGCCGCCCCGGGCCGGCGCGGCCGGGCGATGCCGCCCTACTCCCGGGCCGAGGAGAACGTACGGCGGCTGGCCGACGCGGGGATCACGCTGCTGGCGGGCACCGACGCCCCGAACCCGGGGACCGTGTTCGGGGCGAGCCTGCACCGGGAGCTGGAGCTCCTGGTCCGGTGCGGCATCGGCCCGGCGCGGGCCCTGGCCGCCGCCACGGCCGAGCCGGCCCGGGTCTTCGGCCTCGCCGACCGGGGACGCATCGCGGCCGGGCGGCGCGCGGATCTGGTCCTGGTGTCCGGTGACCCGTTGACGGACATCACCGCGACCCGCGCGATCGAACGGATCTGGCGCGGGGGCACGGCCTGTGACCGACGCACCTTCGTCGCGAGCCCCGCCGAGGCCGAGCAGCTCGACGCCTTCGACGCCCAGGTAGCCAGGGCGGTGGCGGCCGTGCGCGAACGCCGGTCCCCCTTCGCCCCGAGGAGGGCCCGCTGACCGCGAGCCGGCACGACGCGCGGTCCCCGGCCGCTCCGATCGGCGCAGCCTGGGCATGGCAGGGTGTCAGCTGGGACCGCTCCCGGGCGCCGCTCTCGCGGCGGCCCTGATCTCCTCGGTCGACAGTCCGGCCTGTTCGCAGAGCGTGGCGAGGTCGAAGTAGATCCGCTCGCCCGCCATCCGGCCGTCCTTGAACGGCGCGACGTTGGCGAACGGCACCACGAACGACCCGCCACCCGGCGGGACACCGAGCCAGGGGCCGCCGCTCGTGCCGCGCAGCTCGCCCCAGACGACGATCACGTCGTCGCCGAAGGTCATGCCCTGGTCGACGGGCACGATGTCGGGGAAGGCGGTGAAGAAGGCCGCGTAAGCGGCACGGGTGGCCGCCTTCCCCTCGACCCGGCGTCCGAGGGCCACCGTCTCGAAGAAGCAGTCGTCGGTGAAGGTCGCGAGCACGGCATCGAAGTCGCGCGCTCTCTCGGCTTCGCGGTGGACCTCGAAGAGGTGCAGCATCTCGTCACGTTGCATGCCAACGTTCTCCCGTCGGCCGGGCCCCGCCCAACGCAAGCGGCCCGTTCATCAGCCGTTCGGCCCCCGGCCTCACGCGACGGACCGGCGGGCGCCGCCCGAGCCCGTCGAGTTCTCCCCGGTGGACGTGGTCCGCGGCGACATCCCGCCGAACACCCGCCGGGGCCGACGTCGGGGGACGGTCCCGGCCCTGTCACACGCGCGCAGCAGGGCGTGCCCGGTCCGGGCCTGCGGGCTTTTCTCCCACGTGACGCGCGGCGGCGAACACCGGTGTCCCAGACACCGCCTCGTTCGCCCTCCATGCCGGCCAGGAGATTCACCCGCCCCGTCCGTTTCGGACCGGCGTGGCCACGGTGCGGTCCAGGAGTGGGAGCAGCCGGTCCCAGTGGCGCTCCAGCCCGGACGGGCTGAAGGCGTCGGTGTCGGCCATGGTGAAGCCGTGGAGGGTGCCGGGGTAGATCTCGGAGGTGTGGTCGACACCCGCGGCGTCCAGGGCCCGGTTGAGCTCGGCGAGTGCCTCGGGTGTCATGTCGCCCTCGGCATGGCCGAGGTGGACCTGGGCGGTGAGCCTGGAGAAGAGGCCGGGCCCGTCGGCGCCCACGGGGCCGTGGAACGCGGCGACGGCGGCCACCCGGCCGGGGTGGGCCGCGGCGGTGCGCATCGCCAGGAGACCGCCGATGCAGTAGCCGGTCACCGCGACCGGACCGTCGCCGACCTCGGGCCGGGCGGTCAGGAATCCGAGGTAGGCCTCGGCGTCGCTCAGGGCGCGCTCGGCGGTGTGCGCCTCGATCAAGGGCATCAGCTGGGCGAAGACCGCGGGCCGGGCCTGCGCTCCGATGTGCGCGGGAAGGTCGAGCACCGGTGTCGGGCCGTGCCGGTAGAAGACGTTGGGGACGAGCACGTAGTATCCGTGCCCGGCCAGTTCGAGGGCCAGCTCCCGCAGCACGGGCCGGATACCGAAGCCGTCGGCGTACATCAGCACCCCGGGGTGCCGCTCGCCGTCGTCGGGGAAGGCGGCGAACGCGTCCGCCTCGCCGTCCGGGGTGGGAATCCGCAGCGTCTCGATGGGCATGAACTCTCCTGTCGTGGTTGATGTGTCGAACCCGTGGTCCACACGACAAGGGGCGGAGCCCGGGCGGCGGCGCCGGGTGCGGGCCGAGAACCCGGGCGCCGCGACGCGCCGGGCGGGCCGGTCCTCGGCCGGCCGGGCCCTCGCTCGAACAGCGGGCCCGTACCGGCCCGTTCGGCGCTCAGGAGAGCACCGGGTCGCCGATCCGTGTGTGGCGCGAGGCCGTCCCGGTAGTCATGGTCACGAAGCGTAGTCCACCGGACCGGGCCGGCGCCGGGAACGCATGCCCGCCGGGCGGTTGGCAAGGATGATCTCGGCCAACGATGCGGGGGGCGACCCGGCGGCGTCCGGCCCGCCGCCGCTCGACCGGGCCGGACGGGATCCGGACACCCACCGCAACCAGGGCCGACGGGATCCGGACACCCACCGCGATCAGGGCCGCCCGGCCCCGGCGGCGGTGCTCTCGGGTGTCCAGGTGTACTCCATCTGGCGGGCGGTGCGGCGGGCGAGCCGTTCGCCGAAGAGCCGGCCCACGAGGTGCGGGCTGGCGTCGATCCCCGCGCTGATCCCGGCGGAGGTGACGATGTCGCCGTCGTCGACCCACCGGACGTCGGTGCGCACCCGGATGCCGGGCCAACGCCGGGCCAGTTCCTCCTGGTCCTCCCAGTGGGTCGTGGCCGGGCGGCCGTCCAGCGCTCCGGTGGCGGCGAGCAGGAAGGCCCCGGTGCAGATGCTGAACGTCAGCGCGGAGGTCTCCCGGCGCCGGGCCAGCCAGTCGATCACCTCCCGGTCCGCCTCGACCGCCGTGGTGACACCACCGGGGATCACCAGCACGTCGAAGGGCGGATCCTCGTCCAGGGTGTGGTCCGCCAGGATCCCGAGCCCGCACCGGCGCCTCGCCGTCGAGGAACTGGCCGGGCTCGCGCACCTGTCGGTCCGGCAGTTCGAACGCCGCTTCGTCGACGCGGCCGGTCTGCCGCCGGGACGTTGGATCACCCGGGAGCGGATCCGGGCCGGCGCCGTCCTGCTGGAGTCCGCGGACCAGCCGATCGAGGCGGTGGCCGCCCGGGTGGGACTGACCGTCGCGGGCTTTCGCCACCACTTCCGGGAGACGATGGGCGTCAGCTCCGCCGGGTACCGGCGCCAGTTCCGGCGCTGACCGGCAGGGTCGACGCCTCCGGGCGTCACGTGGTCCTGACGGTTCCGGCCCGGCGACTCGCCGGGTGGCCGGTCCAGGTCCGGCAGCCCGGCGCGCCGGCGAAGCGACGTCGCCGAAGAGAGGTCGCCGGAGAGAGGTCGCCGGAGAGAGCGCGGCGAACGCCCGGGTGATCAGGCGGCCGCCGCAGGTCAGGACCGCGCGGCGGCACGCACGGAGCCGGTCAGATCTGCCGGTCCGGGTCGGAGAAGGTCAGGCCGCCGACGCCGAGCGGGCGCCGCACCGGGGCGGGCTCGTCGACGGTCTCGGTGGGCGGCTGGCGGAAGTCGGCGCCCTGCTCGACCGGCAGCGGTCGGCGGCCGCCGGACTGGGCGGGCACGGCGGAGGCATCGGCGACGGGCTCGGAGAACGCGGGCAGCCCGAGGCTGCGACGGTCAGGGGTCATGATCCCAGTCTCGCAGCAGAGCGGCGTGAACCGAAGCACGATCGACGTGACGAAGATCCGGCCCCGCCGGCGGCACGGACCCCCGGCCCGCTGCGTCGGGCCCGCTACCAGAGGGTGGCCGGTCCGGTGAGGACCCAGCCGGTGTCGGTGGGCCTGACCCAGAAGCCCAGGGCCAGCCCGATCCTCCGGCCGCGGCAGGTGAGCTCCACGTAGAGGTGGCTGCCGGTGGGCCCCCAACTGAAGTCGGCGAGGTCGAGGTCGCCCAGCCAGGACAGGTCCCGCTCCCACGCGTCGGCCGCGGGGCCGCGCCCCGCCCCGGCCTCCTCGGCGCCGGTTTCGCGAGCGCCCGCCCACAGGGACGTGAGCACGTGCCGGACCGGCGCGTGCTCGACGAGCTGTTCGGCCTCGGAGATCCTTCCGAACCGCAGCAGGCCGAAGTAGCGGCGGACGACGGCTTCTACATCGGTCTCGGCGGGGAGCTCCGTCCAGGTCTTCACCAGCGGGATCGTAGACGCCCTCCGGCGCCGGTCCGCGCCGGGCGGCCGACCGGGGCACGGGCGGGCTCGTACGCGGGCCGCTGTCCCGGTCCCGGGGGGTGACCGGAACCCCGGCCGTCACCCGCCGTGGCCGAGCGCCGCCCCCACGTCCGCGGCTCCGCCGGGGGCCCGGCCGGCTGGGGAACTATCGGGCCGACTCGTCTAGCATCGGTGGTATGGCAGAGCGAGAATTCGCGCTCACCGCGCCGCAGCTCCTCATCGAGACCGACAGTGACTCGCAGGTGATGAGCCCGGGGCACAGCTATGCCGTCGGGCGTGACCCCACCAGCGACGTCGTGTTCACCGACCCGAGGGTGTCCTGGCACCACGCCGTCCTGCACGTCGACGACGGCCACTGGATGCTCGACGACGCCGGCTCCACCAACGGCACCTTCTGCCAGGGCCACCGCGTCCAGCACCTGGACGTCGGCCCCGGGTACATCCTGCGGTTCGGCAACGCCTCCGACGGCCCCTGTTGCACCCTGAGCGCCCTGCACAGGCCGACCGTGGTCAGGGACCCGCAGCCCTCCGCGCTGACCGCCATCACCGGCCTGGACCGGCCGCCGACCAGCGTCCGCCGGCTGCCCGCCAAGGTGATCCGGATCGGCCGGGCGCCCGACAACGACCTGGTGCTCGGTGACCTGTCCGTCTCCCGGCACCACGCCGAACTGCGCGCCCATTCCGACGGCCGGTACGAGATCGCCGACCTGGACAGCCACAACGGCACCTACCTCAACGGCCTGCCGATCCGGCAGGCCCTGGTCGGTCCCGCCGACATCGTCGGCATCGGCCACTCCGCCTTCTGCCTGGTCGGCGACCAGTTGCAGGAGTTCGTCGACACCGGCGACATCGACCTCGACGTCGAAGGCCTCACCGTCGAGGTGGGCGACGGCCGCGTCCTGCTCGACAAGGTCTCCTTCCCGGTCGGCCAGCACTGCCTGCTCGCCGTCGCCGGTCCGAGCGGCGCCGGCAAGTCCACCCTGCTCAACGCTCTCACCGGCCTGCGTCCCGCCGACCGCGGCACCGTGCGCTACGACGGCCGCGACCTGTACCACGACTACGCGGAACTTCGGCACCGCATCGGCCTCGTGCCGCAGGACGACATCCTGCACACCCAGCTGACCGTCCGCCGGGCCCTCGGCTACGCCGGTGAGCTGCGCTTCCCCGGCGACACCGCCCCCGCCGAACGCTCCGCCCGGGTCGAGGAGGTGATCACCGAACTCGGTCTGACCAAACGCGCCGACCAGGTGATCTCCACCCTCTCCGGCGGCCAGCGCAAACGGGTCAGCGTCGCCCTCGAACTGCTCACCAAGCCGTCCCTGCTCTTCCTCGACGAGCCCACCAGCGGCCTCGACCCGGGCATGGACCGTTCGGTGATGCAGATGCTGCGCGGCTTGGCCGACGACGGGCACACCATCGTCGTGGTCACCCACAGCGTGCTCAGCCTCGACCTGTGCGACCGCCTGCTGCTGCTCGCCCCCGGCGGGCGCCTCGCCTGGTACGGGCCGCCCGGCGAGACCCTCGACCACTTCGGGTTCAAGCACTGGTCCGAGGCCTTCGAGGCGTTCGAGAACGAGACCGACCGCGACTGGGCGGGCCAGTACCGCGCCTCGCCGCCGTACAAGCGCTACATCGCGGGCGCGACCGCACGACCGCCCCAGCCCGGGCAGCTCGGACAGGCCGGGCAGCCCGGCGGCGCCGCTCCGGCGGCCGCCGTGGTGCCGCCCCTGCCCAAGCCCAAGCCGAGCGGCTGGAGCAAGCAGGTCTCCACCCTGGTACGGCGGTACGCCACCGCGCTCTCCGCCGACCGCACCTTCCTCGCCGTCATGATCGCTCTGCCGTTCGTCATGGGCGCCCTGACCCGGGCCCTGGCCGGCAGCCGCCTCGACGACTCCACCGCCCTCAACACCCTGCTCATCCTCTGCGTCAGCGGCGTACTGATCGGCGCCGCCAACGCGGTGCGCGAACTGGTCAAGGAACGCAGTATCTACCAACGCGAGAGAGCCGTCGGCCTGTCCAGATCCGCGTACCTCTGCTCGAAGATCGTGGTGCTCGGAACCATCACCGTCGTCCAGTCGGTGGTCCTCACCATGGTCGCCCTGGCGGGGGTGCAGCTCGGGCCACCGGGCACCGAGGGCGTCCTGCTGCCCCCGCTGCTCGAAATCACCCTCGCCGTCGCCCTGCTCTCGGTGACCGCGATGATGCTGGGCCTGGTGATCTCGGCGCTGGTGAAGAAGGAGGAGGTGACCATGCCGCTGCTGGTGCTGGTCGCCATCGTCCAGGTCGTCTTCTGCGGCGCGCTGCTCCAGCTGAACGGCGCGCCGGTGCTCAATCAGCTCTCCTGGCTGGTCCCCTCGCGCTGGGCCTTCGCCGCGATGGCCGCCACCCTCGACCTCGGCGCGGCCTTCCCGGCCACCTTCAGCGACGACCCGCTCTTCACCCACTCCGTCGGCACCCTGCTGCTCGACCTGGGCATGATGGTCGTCCTCTCGGTGCTCTGCGGGGTGCTGGTCAGCCGACTGCTGCGCCGCCACGAACCCGCCATCATGCGCGGGTAGCGAAAGCCGCGCCGGGCGCCGTGCCGCCCCCGACGAGGGCCGTCCCCGCTGCCCGGCGGGGACGGCCCTCGAACGCGGCCCACGCCCACCCCTCGGCCCCGCGGAGCGGGGCCCGGCGGAGCGGGGCGGAGGAGTGGGCGGGGTCGGGACGCGGGGCACCCCCACGACCGGGCGCAGCGAACATTCCCTGTGTATCCGCCCCACGAAAGGGTGGGGCCGGCCGGGTCCCGCAGCCGGCGCGGTGGCCGGGCGGGCCGTTCTCGTCGGGCCGACGGCGGTCACCTCCCCGGCGAGGTGGCAGGATGCGTGGCATGGACATTCGCCGCAGGAACAACGTGAGATTCGCCGGCCCCGCCGACGGGCCGGTGGTCGTGCTGGCGCACGGGTTCGGCTGCGACCAGAACATGTGGCGCCTGATCGTGCCGGCCCTGGCAGAGCGGTACCGGGTGGTGCTGTTCGACTACGTCGGCTCCGGTGGGTCCGACCTCTCGACCTGGAGCGAGGAGCGGTACTCCTCGCTCCGGGGCTACGCGCAGGACGTGGTGGAGGTGTGCGAGGAGCTGGACCTGCACGACGCGGTCTTCGTCGGGCACTCGGTCAGCGCGATGGTGGGGGTCCTGGCCGCCGAGGCGGCGCCGCAGCGGATCGGCGCGCTGGTGATGGTGGCCCCCTCACCGTGCTACATCGACGGGGAGGACTACC
The DNA here is from genome assembly GCF_040630835.1 of Kitasatospora sp. NPDC005751. NCBI lineage: Bacteria > Bacillati > Actinomycetota > Actinomycetes > Kitasatosporales > Streptomycetaceae > Kitasatospora > Kitasatospora sp. NPDC005751. Next base: position 109,019 of record NZ_JBEXYC010000019.1, on the reverse strand, counting down.
GGGGCGGCTTCAGCACGGAGGACATCGAGGAACTGCTGACCTCCCTGGAGTCGAACTACCTGGGCTGGTCCTCCGCCATGGCACCGGTGATCATGGGAAACCCGGAGCGGCCGGAGCTGGGGCAGGAGCTGACGAACAGCTTCTGCGCCACGGACCCGGACATCGCCCGGGTCTTCGCCCGGACCACCTTCCTCACCGACAGCCGCGGGGACCTCGCGAGCGTCCGGGTGCCGACCCTGGTCCTGGAGTGCTCCCAGGACGTGATCGCCCCACGCGAGGTCGGCGCGTATGTGCGGTCCGCGATCCCCTCCTCCCGCCTGGTCACCCTGGACGCCACCGGACACTGCCCGCAGCTGAGCGCGCCCGAGGCCACCGCCGAAGCGATCCTGGCCTTCCTGGAGGAGTGCCGGTGATGACCCGCCCCGGTGACGGACCGGAGCGGGCGGGAGCCGGCGATCAGGCCGCGACGACGGCCGCGTTCAGCGCTCTCCTGGAGGACAGCGCCGAGGACCTGTACGAGTCCGCGCCCTGCGGCTACCTGTCGACGCTGATGGACGGCACCATCGCCAAGATCAACACCACCCTGCTCAACTGGCTGGGCCTCGAACGCGCGGAGGTGGTGGGCCGGATGCGCTTCGCCGACCTCCTGACCGTCGGCGGAAAGCTGTACCACGAGACGCACTTCGCGCCGCTGCTGCAGATGCAGGGCGAACTGCACGGCATCGCGCTGGAGATGAGGACCGCGGCCAGGGGCCGCCTGCCGGTGCTGGTGTCCTCCGTGGTCAAGCGCGGCACCGGCGGGAAGCCGCTGCTGATCCGCAGCACCGTCTTCGACGCGTCCGACCGCCGCGCCTACGAGGCCGAACTCCTGCACCGCCGCCAGGACGCCGAGCGGGCCCGCGCCGAGGCGGAGCGGGCCCGGGCGGAGGCCGAGCGGGCCCGGGCGGAGGCCGAGCGGGCCCGGGCGGAGGCGGAACGGGCCCGGGCGGAGGCCGAGCGGGCCGGCGCCGAGGCCGAGCGCGCACGGGCGCAGGCCGAAGCCGCCCTGCGGCAGGCCGAGGCCGACCGGCAGCGGTTGGCCGAGGCCCTCACCGTCCTGCAGAAGTCCCTCGTCCCCTCGTCACTGCCCGCCGTACCGGGGCTGGAGGCCGCCGCCTACTACCACACCGCCTCCCCCGACCGGCTCGGCGGCGACTTCTACGACCTGTTCCCCCTCGACGACGGCCGCTGGGCGTTCTTCCTCGGTGACGTGTGCGGCAAGGGACCCCAGGCCGCCTCCCTCACCTCGCTCACCCGCTACACCCTGCGCGCCGCGGCCCTGCACGACCCCGAACCCGCCATGGCACTGACCACCCTCAACGCCGTCCTGCACGAGCACTACGCCGCCGCGGGCGACCCGCGCTACTGCACCGCCGTCTTCGGCGTCGTCGAACCCGCCGACGACGACGGCCGCGTCGGCGTGCGCATCGCCTCCGGCGGCCACCCCCCTGCCCTCGTCCTGCGCGCCGACGGCAGCACCGAGTACCTTCCCACCCCGGGCGGCCTGCTCATCGGCATCCTGCCCGACGCCCCGTTCACCACCGCCCGCACCACCCTGGCGCCCGGCGAGACGATCCTCCTCTACACCGACGGCCTCACCGAGGCCCGCACCGGCCCGACCCGGGAAAGCCTCTTCGGCGACGACGCCCTGCTCGCGTTCGCCGCCGACCACGCCCCCGCCGCACCCGACGAGACGATCAGCGCCCTCACCGCACTGCTGAAGAGCTTCGGCGACGGCCTGGACGACGACACCGCTCTGCTCGCCCTCGGCGTCCCCGCCACCGACTCCCCCATCCGCCCGACGACGAACCCACGGCGATGAACCCACTGAACATCACCCACCGCGACGCGCCCACCGGCCCCGCTCTGCAGGTCGTCGGCGACCTCGACTACGAACACGCTCCCACCCTGCGCGCACGCGTGGAGTACCTCGCGCTGCGCCCCGGCCAGTGCCTGGTCATCGACCTGTCCGGCGTGGAGTTCTGCGACTCCAGCGGCATCACCGCCCTCCTCGCCGCCCGCCGCCACACCCAGGCCGCCGGTGCCGAGCTGACCCTGACCGCGGTGCCCGAGAACACCCTGCGCATCCTCGCGATCACGGGTCTCACCCAGATCTTCACCATCGTGTGAGGACGGGGCACCGAGCGGGCGCGGCCGACCGCCCCGGGGCCGGCTCCGCGCGACGGCTCCGGGACGGCTCCGGGACGGCTCCGGGGACGGCTCCGGGGACGGCGAGTCCGAGCACACGCAGCGGTTCGTCCGGGCAGTCGCCCTGCGTCGACCACGTCCGCGGCGCTTACGACCGCACCCTGGGCGTGGGGAGCGCCGGAGCTGGCCGACGTCAGGCTCCGGAGCGAGCGGCTGTCAGGCGGAACCACCCCGGCGGGAGGGCCTGGCGTGCCTCGGCCTGCGGATCCGGTCGTCCCGGACCACCGCCGCCCGTGGCCGCCGGTGGTGATGCGCCGGGGACGGAGCCGTGGCGGCCAGGATCGCCGCCAGCACCAGGGGGCCGAGCAACAGCACGAGGTTCACGGTCATGTGCGCCTCCCAGGGGTTCCGGAACGGACACCGGCCGTCTGCCCCACACCTCCGGGCCCATGCCCCGCCGGCTCAGACTCCCCGCTGCCGTCCGTGCGCGGCGCGCCGGGCCGCCGTCACTGCTGGAACGGACTCGGCTCCCAGGCGTGCCCGCCGATCGGGTAGACGAACAGCGGCCGGCCCTTCACCGCGCTGGTGCGAAACGGCGTGCCGTGGCCCAGGTCGACCGGGACCGTCCCCTTCCGGTCGCCGCTCGACCACTCCAGTTCGAGGTACCAGCTCACCTCGTGCGAGGTGGTCTCGGCGGAGACCTCGATGACCTCCGGGTCGTTCTCGCTCACCTTGACCGGCAGACCGGTGCTGCCCTCGGTCACCACCGCCCGCGGGCGGACCGCGTCCAGATCGAGGTCGTAGGAGTGGACGTCGACTCCACCGCCGCAGCCCTCGCCCATGGAGTAGGCGTTCCAGGCGAGGGGAGGCCCGATCCGGACGACCCGGACGTTGAGCTTCGAGAGCACCACGGTGTCCTTGCCGGTGCCCTGCACGACGACCTCGATCGACTGGTAGTGACCGGGAACCGCGCCGACCTGGGAGACCCAGCCCGCCACGTCCGGCAGCTCGGGCGGGCGGGGGACCTCGGACGGCGGGCGGTCCACCACGTACTGGTCGCAGGCGCTGTCCCAGCCGGACGGCCGGACCGAGACCGTGAACGGGGGGCTCGTGTCCGCCCCGCCGGTCGGCCCCGGCGAGCCCGGACCCGCTCCGGCGGACGGGGAGGCAGGGGCGGAGGCGGAGGCGGAGACCGGGGCCGGGGCGGAGACCGGGGCCGGGGCGGACGGCGAGTCGTCAGCGCCCGGGGCCGGGGAGCCCGCGGACGACTCCAGCCCCGTGGCGACGGCCCCGACGGCGGCCAGCACCGCGGTGACCGTCACCGCGGCCAGGATTCCCCGCCGGCGGACCCGCCTGAGCCGCTGCGCGGCCCCGGGAACCGGGTCCGGTCCGACGCGGTCGGCGACCACCGGCCCCACCTCGACGGCACCTCCCGGGTCCGGAGCCTCCGGCGTCACGGAGACCATCGGAGCCTCCGGCGTCACGGAGATCACCGGTGCCACCGGAGCGACCGAGGTCGCCGCTTCCGTCCGAGTCCCCGCCGGATCGGCCGGTCCGGACCCCGGTGACGTCCTGCTCCCCCGCGCCGCGTGGACGATGACCCACAGTCGGTACAGCTCGACGAGTTCCTCCGGCGTCGCCCTGCACAGCCGCGCGAGGAGGTCCAGCGGGGCGAACTCCGTCGGCACCACGTCGCCGGTGCAGTAACGGTGGAGCGTCGAGGTGCTCAGATGCAGCCTCTTCGCCAGCGCCCCGTAGCTGAGCCCCGAGCGGCTCTTCAGCTCCCCGAGCAGCCGGGCGAGCTCGTCCCGCTCCCCCATCTCCCCCAACCCCTCCGCCACCGTTCCTCCGCCCCGCTCTTCCCTGTCCGCAGTGCTCGCGCCGTACGGTCTCCGGCCGCTTCCGGCGGTCGGACTCGGCGCTGTGGCGCCCCGCCGCGGCCGGATCACCGTGAAGCGATCTTCGGAAGAGAAGCACGCCGCTCACCGTCCCACGGTTCCCGAGGCCGGTCTCGCCGTTGCGCCGTCCCGTGGACGCGTCCCAGGAAGGTTACGTCCTCCCAGCTCAAAGCCGGTAAAGCCGTCCCCGCGTCCCAGATCGCCCGGCTGCCGTTGCGGCTGGGACGAAGCGGCCGAGAAGCTTCCGGCGAACACCGAAGAGGAGCACAAGTGAGCACTGTTCAGGCACCCCGGACCGCGATACGCCCCGGCGACCGTTTCAACCGCGGCGCGGTGGCGCTGACGATGGGCGGCATCCTGCTGCTGACCGCGGCCTGCGGCGACGACGGGGGCAAGGGCGACGAGGCCCCCCGGGCAGCGGGCACCGCCGCCGCCGACGGGCCGGCGGCCACGGCCACGGCCCTGCCCAAGACCTCGGCCGCCGTGCTGGACGTCGCGCCGAAGGACGGCGCCCGGGGCGCAGCACCGGACGCGCTCCAGGTGTCCGTCTCCCACGGCAGGCTCACCAACGTCGACGTGACCGACAAGAACGGCACGCCCGTCCCCGGCTCGATCAGTGCGGACGGCACCGGCTGGAAGCCCGCCGCCGCACTCGCCCCCGGTACCGCGTACACGGTGAACGCCCAGGCGCTGGACGCCGACGGCCTCGCGGCCGCCTCCACGAGCACCTTCACCACCCGCACGCCCGACAAGCAGGTCTCCACCAACGACAACATCGCCGACGGCCAGACCTACGGCGTGGGCATGATCGTCAAGGTGGAGTTCAGCAAGAAGATCACGAACAAGGACGCCGTCGCCAAGGGCATCACCTTCGAGACCGACAACGGCACCGAGGTGAAGGGGCACTGGTTCGGCGACGACCGGCTGGACTTCCGCCCCGCCGACTACTGGAAGCCCGGTACCAAGGTGACGATCCACTACCGGCTGAAGAACGTCGAGGTCTCGCCCGGCGTCTACGGCGACGTGGACAAGGACGAACCGTTCACCGTCGGCCGCTCCCAGGTCTCCACGGCCGACTCGGCCGCCCACACATTGACGACCGTCCGGGACGGCAGGAGCACCACCGTGCCCGCCACGCTCGGCGACGACAAGCACCCCTCGTGGGGCGGCACCATGGTGATCATGTCCAAGGAGAAGGTCACCCACATGAACTCCCGGACGGTCGGCCTCGGCGACGAGTACGACATCCCCGCCGCCCCGCACGCGATGCGGCTCACCAGCAGCGGCACCTACCTCCACGGCAACTACTGGTACAAGGGCGACCCGTTCGGCAAGGCGAACACCAGCCACGGCTGCGTCTCGCTCAAGGACGTGGAGGGCGGCAGCGACACCTCCGTCGCGGGGGCGTTCTTCAACAACTCCCTGATCGGCGACGTGGTCACGGTCGTGAACACCAAGGAGAAGACCGTGGCGCCCGACAACGGACTGGGCGGCTGGAACGTCCTCTGGGCGAACTGGTAGACCCCGGCGGCCGTTTCATCCCCCGGGAATTACGTGCGTTGCGCACGCTTTTCCGCTACAGTGATAAGCGTGCTTCAAGCACGCTTCTCCGAACCGTCCCCAGCGGGACGCGCCCGCACCCGGCCGAAGGAACTCCCATGAACCGCACCACTCTCCGCACCGACATCCGCGCCGCCCTGACGGACCTGCTGCTCACCCCGGGCCTGGACCTGGCCGAGGCCGCCGACCGGCACTTCGCCCCCGACTACCGCCAGCGCACCGACGGGGAGTGGGCGGACCGCACCGAGTTCCTCGCCCACATCGCCCACCTGCGCACGGTCGTCACCGGCGGCTCCGTCGAGGTCCACGACGAGCTCGTCGACGGCGACCGGTACGCCGACCGCCACACCATGGAGATCGTCAAGGCCGACGCCTCCGTCGTCCGCATCGAGGTCTACGTCTTCGCCGAACTCGCCCCCGACGGCCGCTTCCGCCGCATCGAGGAGACCACCCTCATGCTCGAAGGCGCCGACGGTGACCGGAACCTGGGCAGCGCCCGCTGACAGCCGGCGCCGACCCAGGATCGTCTCGCCGGCACAGGGGACCGGCGAGACGATCCCCGGTGACGGCCACCCGCTGACGGCCCGGGCCACCCCTCGGGCCGCGGAACCGGCCGCGGGCGGGCGCCCGGGTTTGCCCGGCGGTGGGCGAGGTACGTCTGCCGAAGCTTCGCCGGGCAGAGTACTCGGCGGCCGAGGAACCACGGAGGTTCGATGAACACCAGCCCCGCCGCGGTGGTCGAAGCGGCGTTCCGCCACTACCGGGCACAGGACCGGGAAGCAGCCCTGCCGCTGTACGCCGACGACTTCACCTTCACCAGCCCGCAGGACGACCACATCGACAAGGAGGCGTTCTTCCAGCGGTGCTTCCCCACCGCCGGGCGCTTCAGCGAGCAGAGGCTGCTGCGCGTCACGCCCGCCGACGAGGAACTCGTCCTCGTCCAGTACGAATACGAGCTCGGCACCGGCGGCCGGTACCGCAATGTCGAGGCGATCACCGTGCGGGACGGCCTGATCCACGAGGTGCAGGTCTACTTCGGCGGCAGGGCGTAAGCGGGGCCGCGGGCTCGGGAGCGGCCGCCGGGGCCGCGGGCACCACCCCGGGTGTGGCGCCCGCCTCCGGTGCGGAGCGAGCGCCACACCTGGGCCCGGTCAGCCCGGAAGGGTGTCGCGCAGGCGCTTCCTGTCCGGCTTGCCCACGGGGGTGAGCGGGATCTCGGGCACCAGGTGCAGGGCCTCCGGGGCGTAGATGCGGCCCTGGCGGGCGGTGACGAAGGCCCGGATCTCGTCCAGCTCCGGGCGGTGTCCCGGGGCGGGGACGACCACGGCGTGGACGTGTTCGGCCTGCTGGGCGTCGCGCAGGCCGAGGACGACGCACTCGGCGACGGCCGGGTGGGTGAGGAGCAGGTCCTCCAGCTCGGAGGGGTAGACGTGCCCGCCGACCACGATGATCTTGTCGGTGAGGCGGTCGGCCAGGTAGAGGAAGCCGTCCTGGTCGAGGTGGCCGATGTCGCCGGTGTTCAGCCAGCCCTCGCGCAGCACCTCGGCGGTGAGGTCGGGCCGCTTCCAGTACCCCGCCATGAGGGTGCGCGAGCGGACGTGGATCTCGCCCAGCTCACCGGCCGGCAGCTCGGTGCCGTCGCCGGAGCGGATCGCCACCTCGACGCCCGGGAGGGGGCGGCCGACGGAGAGCCGGCCGCCGTGCCCGACCCGGTCGTGCTCGTGCGGGCCGAGGGCGGCGATGTTCTGCGCCTCCGACATCCCGTAGCCGCTCGCCAGGATCGGCCCGAACACCTTGATCGCCTCGCGGACCCGGGTCGGTGAGGCGACGCAGCCGCCGTACAGGATCCGCTCCAGGCTGGACAGGTCGGTGCCGGTGATCGCCGGGTGGTCCAGCAGCCGGTAGAGCAGCGGAGGCAGGACCCACAGATCGGTGATGCGTTCGCGCTCGACGGCGGCCAGCACCTCCCCGGGGTCGAAGGAGCGCTGCAGGAACACCGAGCCGCCGTGGTACAGCGTCAGATCGACCAGCACGCCCGCGAGATGGGCCAGCGAGGTGGCCGCCAGGAGGCGGCGCTCGTCACCCTGCGGGCCGAACGGGACGTCGAAGACCCTGCGGTAGGGGCCGTGCAGACTGAGGATGCCCTTCGGGATGCCCGTGGTACCACCGGTGTGCCGGATGCCCAGGTCGTCGTCCGGGCCGACCCGCACGGCCGGGGGCTCGGCGGGCCGGCGGGCGGCGGCGGCGATCACGTCCGCACCGATCGCGTCCCCGCCGACCGCCCCCGGGCCGGGGCCCAGGGTCAGCACGGTCGGTACGTCGACCAGGGCGAGCAACTCAGGTGCGCTCGCGTACCGTTCGGCATCCACGAGGAGGACGGCGGTGTCGACGCTCGTGACGATCTCGGCGAGCACCGGGGCGCTCATGCCGTCGTACAGGTTGACCAGCCGGGCGCCGGCGAGTCCGGCGGCGTAACGGGCGCTGAGCGCCTCGGGTGTGTTGCCGGTGAGCAGCGAGACGGTAGAGCCCCGGGTGACGCCCCGGGCGAGGAGTTCCTGGGCCAGGCGGTAGGTGGCGTCGACCAGTTCGCCCGCGGTGACCGTGGCACCGTCGGCGGTGGTGACGGCCGGCCGATCGGGGTCGCGGGCGAGGGACCGGAGGATCAGCGCGGGGGCGCTGACGAACTCCGCGTCGTACATGGCCACTTCTTCTTTGTAGTTTGCAACCATATCGACAGGCTAACCCCAACCCGGCTGCCGCGATGCCGATTCGGGGACGGGGCGCACACCGGCCGGGCTCCGCTCCGGCCCGCCGGGCGAACCCGTCCCATCCGCCGGGCAAGTGATGGGCAAGGCGCGGTAAAGGCTGTGCGCAGCTCCTTGAGGGATCCGACGGCCCGTCAGTAACGTCATGGCCACTTCAGCAGATGGTGGGTCCGCCGACATCCCGCACGCATGTCACGGCCCCGACGGTGAGAGGCGCCCCCTCAGACTCAGGGCGCCCCGGTCCCAGTACAGCGCGCCGCACCAGCCGGCCCGCGGCCGACCGCCGGGGCGGGCCCGCACATGCCGAGTACCGTCAGCACGGGCCCGAGCCCGTACCGGCGCGCACCCCCGCCGGCACCGGCCGCGCCCTCGCCCCACGGAGGGTCGACCTTTGCGCCACCACTCCCCCCGCAGCCCGCGTCCGTCGCGGCCGCGCGGACTCCTAGCCGTCCTGACCGCGCTCGCCGTGGCGGCCACCGGCCTGCTCGCCGTCGCCCCACCCGGCGCGGCGGCCGCCACCTCCGACGCGTCCGGATCGCCCTCCTCCGGGTGGACGGCCACCGGCACCGGCGACAGCTGTACCGGCATCCAGCTGCTCGGCAATCCCGGCTTCGAGACCGGCAGTGCCGCGCCCTGGACCACGACCGCCGGCGTCATCGACAACGCCGGTCGGGAGCCCGCCCACAGCGGCGGCTGGAAGGCCTGGCTCGGCGGCTACGGCTCGTCCCACACCGACACGCTGTCCCAGTCGGTCGCCCTCGCGGCCGGCTGCCGCGCCACCCTCGGCTTCTACCTGCACATCGGCACCGCCGAGTCCGGGGCGACCGCGTACGACAGGCTGACGGTGTCGGCCGACGGCACCACGCTGGCCGCCTTCAGCAACCTCGACGCCGCTCCCGGCTACACCCTGCGCGGTTACGACCTGTCCGCGTTCGCCGGCCGGACCGTGACGATCACGTTCACCGGTGCCGAGGACCCTTCGCTCCAGACCACCTTCACCGTGGACGACACCCTCGTCCGCACCTCCTGACCGCCGCCGGCTGGGCTGCGGCGCCCGGTCCCCAGCCGACCGTCCGCGCCCGGCGCGGCGGGCGGGCCGCGGGACTCGGCCGGGCCGCGCTCTCACCTGCCGTATTCGCTCCATCACCCTCGGCGGCGGCTTGCTTCATGAGTCGAATGATCGACTGAGAAGGTGCTGCGGAATCCTTCGAAATCGGCAAGCTCTGGCGTACCTTCAAGGAAGCAGAGGCCAATCGAACAGTTTGTTCGTCCACTTGTTGAACTCAAGGCCGAGGCGGTCAGAGGAGGGTTCCATGGTCAGCAGTGCCGGCGACGGCCCGGTCCGCGGCGGGAGGCCCACGGCGAGGTCCGGCCGGACGACGGGGCGGATGTGGATCCGCACGTACCGGGTGGACGCCGACGGGCGACCGCTGGACGCCGTCGAGCGGCGGGAGGAGTACGCGCCCGTGGCCCCGGTGCCGCTCGCCAAGAGCACCTGGCCGCCCTGCGCGTGCCCCCGGCACAGCGCTTCGCGGTCCGCATAGCTCCCCGGGGCCACCGGCGACGCCGGCGACGGCCGCCGGGCAGGCCGGCGACCGCCGCTCACGAGGTGCGCCCACAGCGGCAGGCCTCGGGCCCTGTGTCGGGTTCCGCAAGATCCCTTTCCGGCTCGGGCGCGGCTCAGTACTCGTTCTTGATGACGAAGTACGATCCACGGATCGTCCCGGCGAGCTTCGACTTCTGGCGGGCGAACTTGAACCGCTGGGCGAGCTCCTCCGGCACGTCCATCCCGTCCGAGAGCTTGAACCCGACCGCTCGCTTCCTGGCGTCGTCGACGGTGTACATCACGTTGACCGACAGTCCGCTCTCGTAGAAGACGTAGGCCATCCGGATGTCCTCGACCTGGAAGGACGTGGCCTCCAGGGGCCTGGACGCGATGACGATCTCGCGTTCCTCCCGCAGGATCCGGTGCACCCAGTCGACGACCTCCGCGGCCTGGTCCGCGGGCTCCACGGTGAAGACGTGGTCGTACTTGTTCTTGAAGTAGCGGGCCTCGTTCGCCCGCAGGCCGGCGAGTGCGTCCGCGACGGGCGACGACTCCAGACCGACGGTCGATACGGTGCCGAAGTCCACGGCGTAGGTCATGGCGGATTCCTTCCCAGGGGCACGGGCGGACGGCAGGGGCTTGGGGCGGTCCGCGCGAAGGGCGAGGTCACGCCCCCGAAGCGGCGCGGAACGGCTCGACCGGCGGGCGTGCCGAGCACTGGTTTCGCGCGCGGCTCCGGCGACGGAGGCGGGTCCTCGGCGGGCGCCGTCCGTGGCTCCGCCCCGCACCGCTTCACCGGCGCCGATCGTACTGGTCAGGAATGCCGCGGGCCCGGAGCGACCGACCGGCGTGTCCAGTGTGCGGCGAAGTGCCGTTGATGCCGATGCCGCCGGAGTCGCGGGCCGGGATCCGCCCCGGGCTGCCGGGCGCCGAAGCGGACCGTGCGCCGACGACGGCCCCCGGCGCGGGGGGCAGGACGCCGGCCGGAGCGTGGTGGGGCGGTGTCGAACTCGGTCGCCCGACGGTGTTTGCCCGACGTGATCGGGGTCAGAAGAGCGTCGGGGCGTCGCACCTCCCGACCGGGCCATCCCCCCGGGCCGGCCGGGATGAGCGCGCGACGCCCGTGCGGTTCCCAGGACCGTCGCCGTCCCCCCTGGCGGCGGCCCTGGGCCCGCCCTGCCCGACCGCCACGCGTCGGGCGTGGCCGGGGCGGCACGGCCCCCCGGCCACCCATCACCGACGCGGACGCGGACGCGGACGGCCTCTCAGGTGGCAGCGGGGTTCCCGGGTGGGCCCAAGGTCCGGCGGACGGCGTCGCGAAGCCAGTGGTGGGCCCGGTCGGCCGCATGGCGCGGGTGCCACGCCATGCCGATCGTCACGGGCGGCAGTGCCAGCGGGATGTCCAGCAGGCGCAGTCCGAGGGCGAGCGCGTCGTCGGTCAGGGGCGAGGGCGCGGCACCGGGGAGTGCGGCCGGTACGAGGCAGACGACGTCACTGCGGGCGGCGAGGGTCATGGCGGCCAGGTGGCTGGGGAGGACGACGCCGACCCGCCGCTGGAGGTCCTGCTCGGCCAGAGCGGTGTCGAGGGGGCCGGTGAACCGGCCCCGGCGGCTGACCGCGACGTGCGGGGCGGCGGCGAGCCGAGCCGCGGTCAGGGGTCCTTCGGTCAGCGGATGGCCGGGCCGGACGGCCGCGACCATTCGCAGGCCCACCAGTTCCTCGACCCTGGTCTCGGGGTCCACGTGGTCGATGGACCCGACCTCCAGGTCGATCCGCCCGTCACGCAGGGCCGGGCCGGCCTCCAACTCCTCGGCCAGGAGCCGGAACGAGACTCCCGGCGCCTCCCGCTCCGCCAGGCGCAGCAGCCCGGGGGCCAGGGCCGCGCCGACCAGGTCGGCCGCCTGGAGGGTGAAGGTGGTGCGCAGGGTGGCGGGGTCGACGCCGGTCCCGGGGCTGAGCAGGGCTCCGAGGCGCTGCACCACGGCCGCGGCCTCCTCGCGCAGGGCCTGGGCGCGCGGGGTGGGGACCATGGTCTGGCCGGCCCGGACCAGCAGCGGATCCTGCAGCGTGCGGCGCAGACGGGCCAGCGTGCGGCTCATGGCGGCGGGCGAGGTGTGCAGCCGGGCGGCGGCGCGGGTCACGCTGTGCTCGGCCAGCAGGGCGTCCAGGGCGACGGCGAGATTGGCGTCGAGGACCGGATTCGGGCTGCTCACCAGCATCATTCCATTTCAGTCAATGATTGCGTGCCGAAGTTCCCATTGTGGCAGCACTGGAGTCGTCAGCAGGATGGGGGCCTACCGACCGGCACGAACCACGAGGTTCTTCATGATCGTCATTACCGCTCCCACCGGCAACATCGGCCGTCCGCTGCTGTCCCGGCTCCTGGAGTCCGCCCCCGCCGCGGGCGAGGAACTGCGCGTCGTCGTGCGCGACCCCGCCCGGCTTCCGGACACGGCGCGCGGACGCGTGGAGGTGATCGCCGGCTCGCACGGGGACGCCGAGGTCGTCGACCGGGCCTTCCGGGGCGCGGACGCCGTCTTCTGGCTCGCCCCGCCGGACGCCTCCCTCACCCCGCACGACGCCTACAGCGGCTTCAGCGGACCCGCCGTGCGGGCGCTCGCCGACCACGGCGTCGGCCATGTGGTGGGCGTCTCGGCGCTCGGCCGCGGCACCCCGCTCGCCGACCGGGCCGGCCTGGTCACCGCCTCGCTCGCGCTGGACGACCTCATCGCCCACAGCGGTGTCGCCTACCGGGCCCTGGCCAACCCGTCCTTCTTCGAGAACCTGCTGGAGGAGGCCGACTCGATCCGCGAGACCGGCGTCTTCACCGACGTCGTCGACGCCGACCGCAAGGCCCCCTTGGTCGCCGCCGCCGACATCGCGGCCGTCGCCGCCGGTCTGCTGCTGGACCGCTCGTGGACCGGCAACGGCAGCGTGCCCGTCCTCGGGCCGCAGGACCTGTCCCCCAACGACCTGGCCCGCATCATGACCGAGCAGTTCGGCCGCCCGGTCCGCTACGAGCGCCAGGCCTTCGACGACCTGTACACCACCCTCGTCCACTACGGCCTCAACGAGGCGTTCGTCCGGGGCATCGTCGACATGAAGCGGGCCAAGGACCAGGGCCTGGACGCCGGTGTCGTCCGTACTCCGGACACCGCCTCCCCCACCGGCTTCGAGCAGTGGTGCGCCCGGACCCTCAAGCCCGCCGTCCTCTCCTGAGGCCCCGCCGGCCTCTCCCGAGGCCCCACCGTCCGCCGCCGGGACACCCGGTGGCGCGACGTACCGAGACCACCTGCCGCTCTGGAGGCACCCCGATGTCCGCTGAAGTCACCGAACCGCCGGTCACGGCGTTCATGCTCGTCAAGACCACCCCCGAGTGGCTCGCGCTGACCGTCCCGCAACGCGTCGAGGCCTTCACCACCCAGGTCCTGCCCGCGATCGAGGCCAGGACCACCGGTGTCCGGTCACGCTTCTACGACACGGAGTTCTACTCCGCGCGCGTCACCGACGTCTGGGTGTGGGAGGCCGACAGCCACCACGCCTACCAGCTGCTCATCGACGCACTGCGCGAAACACCGTTCTGGGACCGCTACTTCGAGGTCGTCGACCTTCTCGTCGGCACCGAGAACGGCTACGCCCGCACCTACGGCCTGGAGCCCGTCGCCACCATCGCCACCTGACGGACCGGCCCCCTCGCGCCGCCCTCCGGCCATCACCGACCGTCACCGGCCGAAGGGCGGCGCGGCCGCGTCCCCGGGCCTGAGGCCGCTACCCACACACCCGCCCCGGCCCACGCCCCCGTCAGGGGTGTGGGCCGGGGCGCGGTCACCGCGGCCGGGCGCCGACCCGGGACGAGCCGCCCACCGGGCGGCGGCGCCACCGGGCCGCGACGGCGAGCGGATCACGCGCCCGCGCGGCCCGCCACGGGTGTCAGGTACGACGGACGGCCCGGCGGCCGGCTCCGACGCTCGTACGGCGACGCCGGGGGGTGAGCGCGTGGGTGAGCGTCAGCACGAGGACGGCGGCCTCGCAGACGAGCGCGGCCGGCCCGAACCGGCCCTGCCACTCGATGATGCCGACCGCCACCCGCACGGGGACCATGGTGTCGAACAGCAGGTAGCCGGCGAACGCGGCCGCGGCCGGCACGACGCCGGCGATCCACGTCCACGGCGTGCCGCGCACGCCGAGCGGGACGGCGAGGAGCAGGCACAGGACGCTGAGGCCGGCGACCATCGAGACGTCCGGGTTCTGGCCCCAGAGAGCGGCCACCAGCGGCACGTGGAGCGCACCCGTCATCACCAGGGCCGCCGCGGCGGGCCACCGGAGCGGCGGGCGCTCCTCGCGGGGCCGTGCCCTCGACAGCACCCGCGCCGGCGGCAGAGCGGCGGCGTCGGGCGCGGCCTGCTCCGTGGCGGCCGCCAGGGGTTCCGTGTCGTCACCGCTCGTCGAGGGCCCGGCCGGCCGGTCCGCGACCGGGGCGGGCCGGAGCAGCTGGACGAGGTGGGCGACATCGGCCACCGGGCGCAGCGACGCGGCCGCGTGCAGGGCCGCCTGGATGCCGCTGTCGGCTTCGGCCGCGAGCAAGGCGGTGAGGTGGGCGACGTCGCCCGTGGGTCTGGTGAGGACGGCGGCGCGCAGGATCTGGTCGGCGCCGGTGCTGTCGCGGGGTCTCAGGAGGATCAGGAGGCGGACCAGGTCCTCGACCGGGCGGGCGGCGACCGCTCCGTGGAGGACCGGGGCCAGGGTCGGTGTGTGGGCCGGGTTCAGGTGGCAGAGCAGATCGGCGACTTCCTCCACCGGGCGGCTGGCCGCGGCGCTCATCATCGCCGCCGCGAGGTCGCCGCCGAGCGGGACGGGGGACGGCTGGTTCACCCGCAGGGGAACGGGGGTGAGGTCGGGGGCGGCGGTGTCGGGTACGGAACCCGACCCCGAGACAGGCAGGGTTATGGTCAGGGGGCGGGACATCGAGGTCTCCTGGATCGGGGGAACGGGCCGGCGCCGGGCCGGGCCGGCGAAGGAAGCAAACGGATCTGCCCGGTTCAAGCCTGGCCCGCATTACGCCGACTGCCACTCCAGGCGATCATTCGGGCGACGCCCGAGCCGCACCGGTGCGGCGTTCCCCTCCCGGGTGAGCTGTCCCAGCACGGCCGCCTGCCGCGGCGACCGCCCTTTCGGGGAGGACCTGGTCCGCACACACGGCGGCGGGGCGCACGCTCCACGCGTGCGCCCCGCCGCCGGGCCGGATCCTGAGGGCGTGACCTACCAGCGGTACCACCGGTGGCGCCGGCCCGAGGAGTGCGTGCCACGGGCCACGAAGCCCACCAGCCACAGCACCAGTACGGCGATCGCCACCCACCAGAGAATCTTCAGTGCGAACCCGGCGCCGAACAGGAGCAGAGCGAGCAGGAGAACGAGAAGAAGGGGAACCATCGGAACCTCCGCAGTCGGTGTCGAGCACCCGACTGCCCCGGGGGCCGCTCGCCTATTCGTACGAATCTTTCCGGCCGTCCGGGGCAAGGGCCTCGCTTGTTCGGCGGCGGCGGGCCGTCGGCGACCGTCGCGGACGCCCCGGTCGGCGACCCCGCCTGCGTGATCGGCGGGCGCGGGGGACAGTGGTCCGAGGCGTGACGATCCGGTCCGCCCCCCGCGCGTACCGGATCCCTCCGACGGAAGGTGCAGCAGTGGCAACCGACTACGACGCCCCGCGTACGAACAGCGACGACGAGGAGGTCGACAGCGTCGAGGAGTTGAAGAGGCAGCGTGCCGAGCGTTCCGGCGGGACGCCGGACGTGGACGTGGCGGAGGAGGCGGAGTCCGTGGAGCTGCCGGGCGCCGACCTCTCCGGGGAGGAGCTCACCGTCCAGGTGGTGCCCGTCCAGGGGGACGAGTTCACCTGCGCGCGGTGCTTCATGGTCCACCACCGCAGCCGCTTCTCCCGTGAGGAGGACGGGCAACCGGTCTGCCGGGACTGCGTGCCCGCCCCCGGCGACTGACCGGGCGGGCGGTGAGCGGGCGGCCCGCTACGTGCACCAGAAGAGGAACGGCGTGCAGGTGGGCGTCGGCTTCGCGGTGACGGTGGCCGAGGGGTGCGGAGCGGCTGTCGAGGGCTGCGGAACGGTGGGTGGGGCCGTACTCGAAGCGGCCGGGACGGGAGGCGGCGACTCCGGGGCACGACTGCTCGTCGGCGCGGGCGGGGCGGTGCTCCTGGTGGCCGTGGCGGTGGCGGAGGCGGTACGGCTCGCGCCGGTGCGCTGTGTGGTCGGCGCGGCCGGGACCGTGGTCCCGCCCGTCGCGGTGGGGGGCGCGGCGGAGGTCGGGGCACTCGGCGTGGGCGTCGCGACCGGCCCGCCCGCGGCCGGCGCGGGCGAGGCGCCCTCACTGCCGTTCGCGGCGAGGGCCGCGACACCGAGCCCCGCGACTGCCAGGCCGACGACGGAGAGCGCGAGCACGCCGGCCCGCCGCGCCGGCCGGCGCCCGGAACGCCGGGACCGGGCCGGTGCGGCGGACCGGCCGGCCGCCGGAGGCGGTGGCACAGCGGGCGGTGGCACGGCGGCCGGTGGTCCCTGGGGCAGCGTCAGGGTCGCGTCCGGCAGGGTCTCCCGGGTCGCCGCGGGGGCCCCGCAGCCGGGGCAGGTCATCGCGCCGTTCAGATGGCGGCGGCAGGGTGCGCAGTAGTCCATGTGGTCTTCCCGTGCTGCCGGGGTGGCCGGCCCACACCGGTCGTCGGCGGCTCCGCGCACGTCGTCGTGCGCATGCGGAGCCTAGGCAGCCCAGCTGTGAGGGTTCCAGACCCAGCTGTGACGCTTCTGCGAAGATTGCGCACCCTCCAGAGCGGCGAGTCCCCGTACCCGCGGGGGATAGGAGGAGGGTCCGACAGCACGGCCGCCGTCCGCGAACGCCCTCGTGCCCCGTACGGCGCACGGCCGGACGTCCGCCCGGCGGATGGCGACGTTGGACGCCGGGGGCCGGGGCGGACCTGCCGGACCGTCACGGCGTGCCGGTGAAAGCGCGCCGGTAGGCGCGGGGCGGGACTCCCCGGCGCCGCACGAACTGGTCGCGCAGGACGGCGGCGCTTCCGTAGCCGACCCGGCGGGCGATCTCCTCGACCGGCAGGTCGGTGGCTTCGAGGAGTTCCTCGGCCCGGCTCAGGCGCAGGTCCCGCAGCCAGGCGTGCGGGGTGGTGCCGGTCGCGGCGGTGAAGCGGCGGGCGAAGGAGCGCCTGCTCATCAGGGCGCGGCGGGCCAGTTCCGTGACCGGCAGGGGCTCGTGGAGGTGCTCGCGGGCCCAGCCGAGGACCTCGGCGAGCCGCTCGTCCTGGCCGTTCCCGGGGACGGGCGCGGCCAGGTACTGGGCCTGCCCGCCGTCGCGGTGGGAGGGCAGCACCATGTCGCGGGCGACGGCGTTGGCCAGGGCGGCGCCGTACTCCCGCCTCAGCAGGTGGAGGCAGAGGTCGAAACCCGCGGCGGCTCCGGCGCCCGTGACGACGTCTCCGTCGTCGATGTAGAGCGCGTCCGGGTCCACCGTGACGTCCGGGTAGCGGCCGGCGAGCAGGTCGGCGAACCGCCAGTGGGTGGTCGCCCGCCGGCCGGTGAGCAGTCCGGCGGCGGCGAGCGCGAACGTGCCGACGCAGTGGGCCGCGACCACGGCGCCGCGCGCGTGCGCGGCCCGCAGCGCGTCGAGCACGGCGGGGGCGGGCGGTTCACGGAATCCGGCCCCGGGCAGCGCGATGAGCAGATCGGCGCCGGCGAACCGGTCCAGTCCGTGCGGGACGGCGAGCGGCACTCCGCAGTCCGTGGGTACCGGTCCGGGGCGGTCGGAGCAGAGGGCGAAGTCGAAACCGGGCACCGCCGCTCCGTGCGGACCGAACACCTCGGTGACGATGCCGACGGCGAGCATGCCCGCGCCGGGCGGGACGTAGGCGGCGACGGTCCGGAAAGGCGGCACGCAGGCAGTGTCGCACAGGGTTGGCACGAATCCTGCGGTCACCGGCAGACGTGCCACTCGTGAGCCGCCGTCAAGACCGGAAGGATCGAAGCCATGACAGACGCACCGCTCGGCCGCAGCGCCGCCTTCAAGGTCCTGACCACCGGCTATGTGGGCTCCACCGGCCCCGGGGTCGCCGCCACCGTCTCCTACATCTCCGACGCCGGACGGCACGTGATCTTCGACCCGGGCATGGTGGCGAGCCGTGACCACATCCTCGCCCCGCTCGCGGAACTGGGCCTCGGCCCCGACGACATCACCGACGTGGTGCTCAGCCACCACCACCCCGACAACACCATGAACGTGGGCCTCTTCGGCCGGGCCCGGGTGCACGACCACAAGGTCGAGTACCTGGGCGACCACTGGACCAACCGGGACGCCGAGGGC
Source organism: Kitasatospora sp. NPDC005751 (assembly GCF_040630835.1). Classification (NCBI taxonomy): domain Bacteria; kingdom Bacillati; phylum Actinomycetota; class Actinomycetes; order Kitasatosporales; family Streptomycetaceae; genus Kitasatospora; species Kitasatospora sp. NPDC005751. Next base: position 90,693 of record NZ_JBEXYC010000019.1, on the reverse strand, counting down.
TACGAACTCACCCCGTCGCTGCGGCTGATCCGCACCCCGGGCCACAGCCCCGAGGACATCACCCTGCTGGCGGGCACGGACTCGGGCGTGGTGGCCTTCGCCGGCGACCTGTGGTGGCACGCCGACGGCCCGGCGGACGACCCGGTGGCCCCGGACCGCGAGGTGCTGCGCGCCTCCCGGCTGCGGGTGCTGGCCGCGGCGGACCTGATCGTGCCAGGCCACGGCGGGCCCTTCGTGGCGGACGACACCACCCCGCGGTAGCGGTCCGGCCGGCCCGGTCGGGCGCCGCCCGGCGGAGTCCACCGGGACCCGGAACCGCCAGGACACCAGGACGCGTCCTGGCCCGTACGAACTGCGCCGATCCCAGGGGGACCGTACGCACTCGCACGAGTGCGCATCACCACGACGGGCGGGCCGAGTCGTGGGGCCGGTGGTGCCGCGCCGCGCGACCGGGCCGCCCCGCCGCCCACGCCCACCGGCGCCGAACGCGGCACAACGGCGAGCCGAACGCCGCGGAACGGGGAGCCGATCGCCGACGAAGGAAACCTCCGGCGCTTCGGCGGGCGTCATGGACCGGTCGGTGATGTCGGCGCGCTCCCCGTGCGGGAATGCGGGACGCGCGGCCGGTTCGCGCGTGCGGACCGGCCGGGTTCGGCGCAATCCCGGCCGGTCCGACCCGAGGGCGCCCGCGGGGATCTCCAGCCCGCCTTCCCCGGCGCGGTCGCCCAGGTGGGCGCCCTGCTCGGCAGCGCTCCGCAGGTCCGTCGGCGCGGGTTCGGTTCCGCCGTCCCCGGCCTCGGAATCCGCTGGGCAGAGGCGGTCGGCCGACGAGTCGCCGGGCCGCTCGGAGCCGGTCCGGAATTCCCCGGTCGGCGCCGACCGGACCCCGCGCCCGGGCGGCCCGTGACGATGGATCACCGGCGCCGTCGGGCACGTCTCGGAGCGGGCGGATGCGCGGCGTTCCGACCGATACCGATTCCCCGCGACCAGGGAATCCGGCCCACGCCGGATATCGCCCGTTCCGGCGATCACCGGAAATTCCTCGGACACACTTCGCGCCGTTTCACCCAGGGTATTTGACGGATTCTCGGCCGAGGCCGAGGGACATTCCGTCCGGCTCCGTTCCGGTTCGAATCACCGTCGGGCCGGTCCGCTGATACCTGTCCCGCGGTATCGGCGGGGGCGGCGCGGACCGACCGGTCTGCGCCGGCCCGGCGTCCGGCCGGCGGGGCGGACACCGGGGGCGGACACGCGGGTCGTCAAGCGACCGCGTGGGTGGGTCTCCGCCGCCGCCGGGAGCGAGCGCTCCGGCCGGCGCCGGTCGCGCCGCCCGGGACGGGGGGCTTGGGTCCAATGTCGGTATTGTCCGCGAACCGACCTCCGCGACAAGCGATTTGAGTGACCGCCAGCTCAGCGCCACGGTCACTTTCGGCAGGTCGCGACCGCCCCGCCGGGGGCCGCCGAACAGTCCCTCGATGGTCTACGCCAATCCTTGACAGCGCTCACGTGGGTGCCACAGGATGATCGCCAGCCGCCGCTTACCCAGGGCGCGGAACAGGTGATTCATCCACTTCACACAGGCCGTTCACGGGGGACGGGCTGTCGACGCCCGCAATGACGCGGGCGGCACAGTCATGTCGAAGTCTGTACACAGTTCCCTGTAGCCGCCGCATGCCATCTGCCGAACTGGCCGGGGGGCTTTCGCCTGCCCTCTCGCAGGCCCGGTCGGCCGTGCCACCAGACGAGATGAGGCTTCGTCAGACGTGCAAGGCAATGCAGACACATCAGCCATACCCGCCGTACGAGCAGTACCCCTCGCCCGTAGACCCGAGCACGCGCCGCCGGACTTCGAAGCCGACATGTGGGCCCGGATGGCCCTGCCCGCGGCACCGTCCGAGTCGCCCGCCGAGCCGGCCGCGGCTCCGGGCCTCAGACTCGCGCTGTCCCTGCTGGAGGAAGGCGCGCTGACCAGCCGGGCCGACCGTTCCCGCAGGTCGCACGGGGCTCGGGCGGTCCCGTCCGCCGGGGCCGTGTACCCCTACGAGTTCGCCGTCCTCACCATGGAGAACGGCGCGCCGGCCGCCTTCCGGGTCGACGCCGACCGCCGTACCTGCACCCGGCTGGCCACCGGGGACGTCGCCGGAGCACTGCACGCCTCGACGCTGGCGATCCCCGGAGACGGCGGCGCGGTCATCGTCACCCTCACCCGGCCCTGGTTGTCCATGCGCAAGTACGGCGACCGCGGCTACCTGTACACCCAGCTCGACGCCGGGCACGCCGCCGGGAACCTGCTGCTGGCCACCACCGGCCGGGGCGCGCCGGGGACGCTGCGGCTGCGCTTCCCCCGCTTGCCCCTCTCGGACCTGCTGGAGGCGGGCGAGAACTGCCGGGAGGTGCACTCCGCCCTCCTGGTACCGGCGGCCGAGGCCGACGACGCCTGGACCCGCTGGACGGTGCACGACGGCGCCGCCCGGGACGGACACGCGCCCACCTGGCGGTCCTGGCTGGAGCAGACCTGCTGGGACTCCCTCTCCGCGCGGGCGGAGCACCCCGGGACGGACGGCGCACCCGACGCCCTCGCCCCCCTCGCGGACCTGCGCGACCGCCGGCGGGCGGGCGGTGGGCAGCCTGGTCTGGGCGATCCTTCCGAGTGGCCGAAGCTGCTCGCCACGCGGGCCTCCAGCAAGGCGTTCGTTCCCGGCACCGTCCCCGCGGCCGACGTCTGGCAGGCCGTCTCGGCCCTCTCCACGCCGGTGCGGACGGACCTGCCGGCCGCCTCGCCGATGGGCGCCACCCTGGTCCTGCGGTCGGCCGAGGAACCCGGGCAGAACGCCGTGCACCCGTTGACCGGCGAGGGCGCGCGGCGCACCGGCCGGCTGCCCTCCGCCGACGAGGTGGTGCGTGCCTGCATGCGGCAGCGCACCCTCGCCGGCGCCGCCGCCGTGGTGCTGCTCCACGCACCGCGCACCGCGCTCACCGACAGCGCCGGCGACTCGGCCGCCGGCGCCGAGGACCTCCGCGAGCTGGCCTTCCGCTGCGGCGCCCTGGGGCAGCTGCTCTATCTGGGAGCGAACCGCGCCCGGATCGGCGTGACCGGCGTCGGCGGGTTCGACGCGGCGCTCTGGCACACCCTGGCCGGGCTGCCGGAGAGCGACGAGATCCTCTACGTCCTGATGCTCGGCCGCCCGGACGACTCCGGCGTCAAGCTCGACCGGCTCGCCACCGCCCATGCCCAGAACGAGCGGTGAGGCCACGATGAACGCCGTCCTTCCCCACGCCTTCACGGACGCCCTCGCCCGCCACGGCGACCGCGTGGCGGTCACCGACCCCGACGCGTCGCTCAGCTACGCCGAACTGGCCGACCGGGCCCGGGCCGCCGCCGCCCGGCTCGCCCCGTACGGCGTGGCCGGCGACCGACTGCGGATCGGCCTGTACGCCACCAACTCCACCGACTACGTGGTGGGTTACCTGGCGGCACTGTTCGCCGGCGCGGTCCCCTTCCTGGCCGACTCGGCCTTCGGACCGTTCGAGCTGTCCCGGATCGCCGAGGACTGCGGGCTGGACCTGCTGATCCACGCGCCGGACGCCGACGTCGAGCAGGTCACCGCGGAAGTCCTGACGGCGGGAGGCGAGTTCGGCGCCCTCACGGTCAGCCGGGTGCGCCGCTCCGCCACCCCTCCCCCGCCGCTGCTGCCCGGCACCGAGGTGTGCCGCTTCACCTCCGGCTCCACCGGCCGGCCCAACTGCATCGAGTTCTCCGGCACGGCCGTGCTCGCGGCGGCCCGCAACTGGGCCGAGGGCACCGGACTCTCGGCCCCGGACCGGATCGCCTGCCTGGCCGCGCTCTCCAACGGCCTGGCCTTCAACACCTCGCTGCTGGCGGCCTTCCTGCCCGGTGCCTCGCTGCACCTGTCACGCGGCCTGCCGACCGCCTCCCGGATCGTGCGGCTGCTGGAGAGCACCGGCGCCACCCGCCTGGTGGCGTTCCCGGCACTGTACGAGTCGATCGTGCGGCGCTCCTCGACCGGGGGCTTCACTGGTGTCCGGGCCGCGATCTCCTCCGGCGCCCCGCTGCGCGACAGCGTCCGCGAGGAGTTCACCCGGCTCACCGGCGTACCGGTCCACAACTACTACGGCGTGGCCGAGGCCGGGCCCCTGACCTACGCGGCCGACGGTGACGGCACCGGGCTCGGCAGCGCGCTGCCCGGCGTGGACCTGATCGCCGACGAGCAGGGCGTCCGGGTCCGGAGCGAGTCCATGGGCTCGCGCTACCTCAACGCGCCCGGCGTCTTCGAGGAGCGGATCGACGCCGAGGGCCGCTACCGCACCGGCGACCAGGGCCACCTGGTCGACGGCGTGCTCCACCTGACCGGGCGCACCGGGCGGCTGGTCAACGTCGGCGGGCGCAAGATCGACCCGATCGAGGTCACCGAGGTGCTGCGCGAGGCCGCCGGGGTGCTGGACGCGGTCGCCTTCGAGGCCGAGAGCCGGCACGGCGAGCCGATCCTGGCCGCCGTCGTCGCCGTCGGGCCCGGTCCGACCGCGCAGTCCCTGCGCAGCCACTGCTCGGCGGTGCTGCCCTCCTTCAAGGTGCCCTCGGTCCTCCACCTGGTGGACCGGATCCCGGTGAACTCGATCGGCAAGCCTTCCGTCGAGCGCCTGCGGCGGCTGCTCGCCGACGCCCAGAGCAACTGACCCCCTCCCCCAGCCCAGGAGAACCCCATGGACAACAGCTCCCTCCACACCAAGATCCTCGACCTCGCGGTCGCGGCCGGCGACGGCAGCTTCACCGCCCGCGAGCTCGCCGAGGCCGGCTACTCGCTGCGCGCGGTCAGCTTCTCCTCGCTCTCCTACATGCGCCTGATCGACAGCATCGAGAACGACCTCGGCGTCTACCTGGACCCGGAGGTCGACGCCGAGCACTACGAGACCATCGACAGCGTCGCGGCGCTGGTGGTCGCCAGCGGTGTCGGCGCCGATGCCTGAGGCACCCGCGACCGGCGGCCCCACCCTGGGCGTCGTCGGTCGCGGGCGGCTCGGCGCGGCGCTGCTCGCGACCTGCCGGGCGGACGGCACGCGGGTTTCGCTGACCGCCTCCCGCGCCGGCGGCTGGCAGGTCGACGCCGTGCCCGACGTCCTCGTGGACGCCAGCGCGCCCGACGCGCACCCGGCCGTGCTCGACTACTGCGCGGCGCACCGGGTGCCGCTCGTCGCCTGCGTCTCCAACCTGACGGACGCCCAGTGGACGTCCCTGGCGGAGCTGGCGACGGTGGTCCCGGTGGTCCGGGCCACCAACCTCTCCTTCGCCCACTACCTCCAGCTGCGCATCGCCGAGTTCACCGCGGCCCTCACCAGGGGTCCGCTCGGCGCGGCCACCACCACCGTCCGGGAGCGGCACCCGATCGGCAAGGCGCACCGGCCGAGCGCCACCGCCGTGGTCCTGGCCCGGGCCTGGGCCGGCGCGAGCGGCCGGGAGGTGGCCGACATCGCCGACGAGCGCGCCGGACTCCCCGTCAGCGAACACGAGTTGACCCACACCTGGGACGGCGAGTCGCTGCACGTACGGCACCACGTCGGCAGCTGGGCGGTGCCGGCCAGGGGTGCGCTGACGGCCGCCGACTGGGCCCGCACCGCGCCTCCCGGCCTGGTCACCATGCGGACCGTCTACGACGACCTGACAGCAAGGAGCACGCCATGACCACCGCAGAGGGGCGGCCGCTGAGCCCCGCCGAACGCCGGCTCGTCCTCCAGGTCGCGGTCGGCGCGCGGATGCTCTCCCTCGACGGGCACGACGACTTCAACCAGGGCCAGATCTCGGCCCGGATCCCCGGCCGGGACGAGTTCTTCATCAAGGGCGCCCTGGTCGGCTTCGACGAGGCCGCCCCCGCCGACGTGGTCCGCTGCCCGGTCGACCACACGCTGCCCGCCCCGCCACTGGCGCCCCCGGAGCTGCCGCTCCACCAGGCGATCTACCGGGCGCGCCCGGACGTCAACGGCATTGTGCACAGCCACGCGCCGTACACCCTGCTGTTCGGGGCCACCGACCTGCCGATGCGCCCGATCTCGCACGACGGCGCGTACTTCCGGGACCGGATCGGGCTGTTCACCGAGACCAGCAACACCGTCCTGGACATCGAGACCGGTGACCACATCGCCAAGGACCTCGACGACCACCCGGCCGTCCTGCTCCGGAACCACGGCGGCGTGATCGTCGGCAAGAGCGTGCGGCACGCCGCCGTCTTCGCCCAGGTGCTGGAGCGCGCCTGCCGGCTTCAGCTGACCGCCGAGGGCACCGGCGTCCCGTACGCCTGGTCCACCGAGCAGGACGTGGCCGCCAAGCAGGACTTCATCTACGCCGACCTCTCCGTCCGCTCGTACTGGGACTACGCCGTCCGCCGGGTCGGCCGGCACTGGCCCGAGACCGCCGACTGGGCCCGCGGCTGACCCGCGGGCCCGGCCCGCCACGGGCCGCCCCTCGGGGCGGCCGGAGATCCCCCCACCACCCCCGCAGACACGCACAGACCCCGCAGACACACACAGAGCCGGAGCGCCATGCCGACCTTGACCACCACCACCGACCCGCCGCGCCACGACCGCGCCCGGGTGCAGCGACGGACCGTCCGGACGCTCGTCGTCGCCGAGGTGATCAGCGGCAGCGGCATCGCCACGGGCTTCGCCGTCACCAGCCTGCTGGCCGAGGACCTCGGCGGGAGCGCCACCCTCGCCGGCCTGTCGCAGACCGCGGCGACGCTCGGCGGCGCGGCCGCGGTGGGGGCGATCGCGGCGATCACCCACGTCCGGGGGCGCCGGCCCGGGCTGGCCACCGGCTACCTGGCCGCCACGGTGGGCGCGGTGGCCTGCGTGGTGGCCGCCGTGGCGCACAGCTTCCCGCTGTTCCTGGTCGGCATGGTGCTCTACGGCGCCGCCGGGGCGACCGGCCTGCAGGCCCGCTTCGCCGCCGCCGACCTGGCCGAACCGCAGCACCGGGGCCGGGCGATGTCGCTCGTGCTCACCACCACCGTGGTCGGCGCCGTGATCGGCCCCAACCTCACCGGGCCCGGCGCGGCGATCGCCGAACACCTGGGCCTGCCGCCGCTCTCCGGCACCTACCTGTTCGCGGTCGTCGGCTTCGCGATCGCGTTCACCGCGATCGCCGTCCTGCTGCGCCCCGACCCGCTGCTGCTGGCCCGCGGGCAGGACGAGGCCGGGGAACGGGAGAAGCCGCCGCCGCTGCGCACCATGCTGAAGGCGCTGCGCGGCAACCGGCCGGCCGTCCTGGCGATCCTCAGCATCGTCGCCGGACACCTGGTCATGATCGCCGTGATGTCGATGACCGGCATCCACATGCACCACGCCGGTACCGGCCTGGGCGTGATCGGCATGGTGCTCAGCGGCCACCTGGCCGGGATGTACGGCTTCTCCACCCTGTTCGGCTGGGCCGTGGACCGCTTCCGGAGCACCCCGGTGCTCTACGGGGGCACCGCCGCGATGCTGCTGTCGCTGTGGCTCTGCGGCACCGCCGACGGCGACGACGTCGTCCAGCTCTCCATCGCGCTGGCGCTGCTGGGGCTCTCCTGGTCGGCGGTGCTGGTGGCGGCCTCGGTCCTGCTCTCCGAGAGCGTGCCGGTCGCCGAACTCCCGGCCGCCCAGGGGTTCTCCGACATGGCGATGAACCTGGCCGCGGCCGCCGGCGCCGCACTGTCCGGCGTCGTCCTGGAACGCCTCGGCTTCGCCACCCTGAGCGCGCTGTCCGCGATCGTCCTGCTGCTGCCCCTGCTCGCCCACCCCGCGCTGCACCCGAAGTCCGACCGATCCGCCTGACTCCCCGGCCGCCCCGGGCCTCTCCCTGCGAACGGACCGCCACACCATGACGATCCCCACCACCGTCCACGTCACCCGGCCGGAACCCAACACCTCCACCGAGGTCCGCCCCGCCACCCGGGGCGCGGCCGTCCCGGCCACCCACACCCAGCGGGAGCGCCTGCTCTGGGGCCGGCACGTGCACCAGGTGAACAACAACATCGCGCTCGGCCTGCGCTTCGACGGGCCGCTCGACGTCGCCCTGCTGGAGCGCAGTCTGAACCTGCTGGCCGAGCGCCACGAGACCCTGCGCACCGTCTTCCCCGAGGTGGACGAGGCGGCCGGGGAGGAGCACGTGATGCTGCTGCTCCCGCCGGAGCCGCGCGCCCTACCCGTCCTGGAGGCGCCCGACGAGCCGGCGCAGACCCGCCTGCCGCGGGTGTTGGCCCTGCTCGCCGAGCACGCCAACCAGCCCTTCGACCTGGCCGCCGGACCGCTGTTCCGCCCCGTGCTCGGCCGGGTGAGCGAGAGCCTGCACGTGCTCTCGATGACCACCGACCACATCGTCTTCGACGCCTGGTCGGCCCGGATCATGATCAACGATCTGCTGACCATCTACGCCACCGAGCAGGGCGACGCCGTCCCCGCGCTCCCCGAACTCGGCGTCCAGTTCCCCGACTTCGCGCTCTGGCAGCACGGCCACCTGGACGGCGTCCAGCTGGAGCGCCAGCTCGGCTACTGGCGCAAGCAGCTCGACGGCATCACCCCGATCCCCGCCTCCGGCCTGGCCGACCCGCAGGCGCCGACCGGCGCCGAGCCGGGCGTGACCAAACTGCTCGAACCGATCGGACCGGAACTGAGCGCCACCGTCGAGGAGTTCGCCGCCCAGGAGCGGGTGACCTCGGCCGTCGTGGTCTCCGCGGCGCTCAAGGCGGCCATGTGGCGGCTGCGCCTGGAGACGGTGGGCGAGGACGCCGCCGGCGACGTGGCGACCTTCGGTTCGCTCGCCAACCGGACCCGGCCGGAGACCGACGCGATGGTCGGCTACGTGGCCACCCCGGCCACCTTCCGCACCCGCTTCACCGGCGCGACGCCGTTCGGCGAACTCGTCCGCCTGGAGGCGCAGACGCTGTTCAACGCGATGCGCCACCAGCGGATCCCGTTCTCGCTGATCAGCCGGGAACTCGCCCCCGAGCAGTACGGCATCCGCTTCCGCGAGCCCGGCAGCGTGCCGATCTACCTCAACTTCGACATGGACATGGTGGAGGACGAGCGCGAGCCGCTGCTCCAGCCCACCGGCCTCGGCGTGCAGCCGATCGGCATCCCGATGCCCGAAGTCCCGCGCGGCGGCCTGCGGGTCATCGGCTACCAGCGCAAGGACGGCATCGCGCTCGAACTCCGGTACCGCCACGACCTCTACGGCCGCGACTGGTCCACGCGCTTCGTCCGCCTGATCCACGCGTTCCTGCAGCACGGCGTGGACGCGCCCGGCACCCCGATCGAGGAGCTCCCCGCATGACCGCCACCCCCGACCTGCCCCGACTGATCGCCGTCGACCTCGACGGCACCCTGCTGCGCCCCGACTACTCGGTCGCCCCGCGGACCCGCCGCGCCGTCGCCCTGGCCCACGAGCAGGGCATCGAGACGGTCTTCGTGACCGTCCGCCACGCCGCCGCCATCGAGTACATCGTCGAGGCCCTGGACCTGACCGGCGAGGCGATCTGCTGCGGCGGCGCCGCACTCTGGCAGGTGCCGTCGATGGAGCTGACCGAGGCGTCCACGATCGACGCCGCGACCGCGCGCGAGACGGCCGCCCGGCTGAAGCGGGCGCTGCCGGACGCCAGGATCGGCTGGATGCTGGCGGACCGCCGGGTCGGCTACGCACCCGACTACCCCGAGCCGCTGCTGATCGGCGAGTCCTACCGCGCCGACCCCGAGACCATCGACGTCCCGGTGCTCAAGCTCTTCGCCGTCACACCCCGGCTGCGCGAGATCGACACCGCGGAGGTCGAGGAGATCCTCGGCGGGCTGGTCACCGTCTCCCACCACCACAGCGGTGTGGTCGACCTGGTCGCCCACGGGGTGAGCAAGATCGCCGCGCTGGAGAAGCTCTGCGCCGGGCGCGGCATCGCCCCCTCGGAGGTGATCGCCTTCGGCGACGCCCGCACCGACCTGGACATGATCCGCTGGGCCGGCCGCGGGGTGTTCATGGCGAACGCCGACCCCGCCCTGCACGCGGAGGCCGACCTGATCGCGCCCTCCAACGAGGAGGACGGCGTCGCCGTCGTCCTGGAGAACCTGCTGCGGTCGCAGCACCCGACGCTCACCGAGGTGGCCCGATGAAGGTCCAGCGCATCCTGCCCACCGAGGAGGCCGCCGACCTGCTCGACCTGGTCCGGGACCTCACCGCCAACGAACTCGCCCCGAGGGTCGCCGAGTTCGAGGCCAACCACGAGTTCCCCCGGGAGGCCGTGCGCACCCTCGGCAAGGCCGGACTGCTGAGCCTGCCCTACCCCGAGGAGTACGGCGGCGGCGGGCAGCCGTACGAGGTCTACCTCCAGGCGCTGGAGGAGGTCGCCTACCACTGGCTCGCCGTGGCCGAGTCGGTCAACGTGCACAACCTCGCCTGCTTCGGCACCGCCACCTACGGCACCCGGGCCCAGCGCGAGGAACTGCTGCCCGCCATGCTCGGCGGCGAACTCCTCGGCGCCTACTGCCTGTCCGAGCCGGAGGCCGGGTCGGACGCGGCCTCGCTCACCACCAAGGCGGTCAAGGAGGACGGCGGGTACCGGATCTCGGGGACCAAGTCCTGGGTCACCCACGCCGGTTACGCGGACTTCTACAACGTGTTCAGCCGGACCGGCGGGCCGGGCGCCCGCGGCCTCTCCTGCCTGGTGGTGCCCGGCGGCACACCCGGCATGGTGGTGCACGAGCGGGAGAAGAAGCTCGGCGTCTGGTCCTCCCCCACCGCCCAGATCGGCTTCGACTCCGTCCAGGTCCCCGCGGACCGGCTGATCGGCCGCGAGGGCAAGGGCTTCCTGATCGCGATGGGCGCGCTGGACTGCGGCCGGCTCGGCATCGCCGCCTGCGCGGTCGGCCTCGCCCAGGCCGCCGTCGACTACGCGGTGCGGTACGCCAAGGAGCGCCGGCAGTTCGGCGAGCGGATCATCTCCTTCCAGGGCATCGGCTTCATGCTGGCCGACATGGCCACCCAGGTCGCCGCCGCGCGGGCGCTCACCCTGGCGGCCGCCCGCCTCAAGGACGCCGGCCTGCCCTACTCGCTGGAGGCGGCCAAGGCGAAGCTCTTCGCCACCGACATGGCGATGAAGGTGACCACCGACGCCGTCCAGGTGCTCGGCGGCGCGGGCTACGTGGCCGACCACCCGGTGGAGCGCTGGATGCGTGAGGCCAAGCTGCTGCAGATCGTCGAGGGGACCAACCAGATCCAGCGGCTGGTCATCGCCCAGGGCCTGGCCTGACACCGCGGTGTGGTGCGCCCGGCCGGGCCGGTCGGGCGCACCACACCGTCACGCTCTCCCGTGCGGGCCCGGACTCCCGACAGCGCCGCGGGACGCTCCGGCGCACCCCGGTGCTACGCGCCGGGGTGCGCCGGCAGGGCGAGCCAGCGCGACCAGGAGATCTCGCGGCCGACGAAGCGCGGCCGCCCGAACGGCCAGTCGGCGGCGATCCACTCCGGTACCAGCGCGTCCAGCGCCCGCTCGACCCCGCTGCCCACCAGCTCGTCCACCACCCACCAGGAGATCTCGGCGTCCGCGCCGGCCCGCTCCGGCGGGTCGATGTAGACGCAGCCCAGCAGGGCCGTCTCCGCCGTGTCGAACAGCGCGTAGTTGAAGGACTGGTGTGCGGCGATCTCCTTCTCGTGCCGCAACAGGTCGGCCTGATCGGCCTCGTAGGTCATCGTGGCCGCGGGCCAGCCCCAGGCCGGACCGAAGAGGGTCCACAGTCGCTCGCGCGAGCCCATCACCGCCGGATAGTCCAGCGGGGTGTCCGCCTCCCGGATCGGCCGCAGATGATGACCGCCACCCGGCAGCGGCACCAGGACGGGGTGGACGAAGTCGTCGGGAAGCCAGTTCATGGCGCCCGACCGTAGCACCGCGCGGGCATCCGGGCTGCTGGATTTCCCCCGCACCCCCGCCCGGTGGTCACCGCCGGGTCCAGGCCCGGCACGCCATCTCGTGCCAGGTCGTGCGCACGGCCGCGCCGCCCGGCGTGAAGTGCTGGCTGGACCAGGTCCGACAGCACCCGCCCGTCACGCGCGGCCGGGCCGGTGCCGCCGGCCTCGCCACGCGGACCGGGGCGGCCGGGGAGGCCGGGGAGGCCGGACGGCGCCGGCGTAGTGGACCACTGGTCGAAGGAGTCGTCATGCCGCAGGCTCTGCCCACGTCGCCGGGGCACCGAACCCCGCCGCCACTCGAACGGCCCAGCCCAAACCGCCCCCAGGCGTACGCTGCGCCGCACCGGACAACCGGAGGCCGGGCGGGCGTGCCCGCCCGGGGGCGCCCGGCGTCGACGGCCGGGGACCGACGGATAATGGCCTGGCCGCAGGCCGCCCGCGCCGGTGGCAGTGACCGACGGAGAGGCGGAGAACGGATGACCCTGGACGAGGGCCGACGCGTGAGGTTGGCCGAGGACCTGGCGATCGGCGAGGCGGTCGCCGGGGAACCCGGGGCCGCCGTCGGGTTCCTCTCGCTGGGGGCCGGGGCGGAGGGCACCGTGGAGTGGGTGGACGGGGAGCTCCCGGAGAGCACGGAGGTCCGCGAGTACCAGCGGCTCAAGGCACTGTTCGAGGACTACGGACACACCATGCCGGCGGCGAGCCGGGAGCGGCTGGAGACGGAGATCGCCGCGCTGGAGCCGGCGTGGGCCGCGTACCGGGAGCGGGGGCGGCGGGTGACGGTCCGGGTCCGGCTGGACAGCGGCTTCGTCCTCGACGGGCTGCACCAGGACGTCCTCACCCCGCTGTGACGCAGGGCGTCCCGGTGCGACGGCGGCGGCCGGGGTTCCCCTCGGCGGACGGAGAAGCCCGTCGGCCGGGGTTCCCCTCGGCGGACGGAGAAGCCCGGTAACGGGACGGCCGGTGGCACCGGTGCCCCGTCCGGTCGGCAAGGGCCGGTCTCCCGCGGGCAGCGGAGGAGCCGGGGCCGGCTCCGGCCCGCACCACCCGTACGCTGGTGGCCGGTCCCCTCGCGTCGACGAGCGCGAGGGGGCCGACCATCTTCGCGGGCCGTCCACGGCCAGGGGCCGCCGGGGCGGGGCGGGCGGAGCCGGGGCGGCATACGATCGGCGGATGTCGGAACGCAACGATCCCTCGTCATCGGCTCTGTCGGCTTCGGTGGCCGCAGCGGCCTCGTCCGTGTCGTCCTCGCCCTCGTGGTCCCGGTGGTCCGAGGACTCCACCCTCTCGATCGGCTCGGTGGCCTCGGTGCTGTCGATCGGTTCGGTCGGCTCGGTGCTCTCGGTGGGGTCGGTCGGCAGCGTGCTGTCGATCGGCTCCGCCGGTTCGGCCCTGTCCGTGCTGTCCGCCGGGTCGTGGCTCTCCCTCGGGTCACTGCTGTCCGCCAACTCGCGCTGGTCGGTGCTGTCCTGGCGCTCCCGCCACGGGCTGATGGCCGCCGGTGCGGTGGCCGTCGCCGCGGGCGCCGCGCTCGTCGGCGGTCCGCGGCCGCGGCGCGCCCGGTAGTGGCCGGCCCGCGCCCGACGCGCGCTTCGCTGCGGCGGCTGATACGGAACCCGGCGTTCTGGTTCGTCGCCGTGCTCGCCGTGATGTGGCCGGTCCTGCGGCTGCTGCCGCCCGAGCGGGTGCTGGCACTGCGGGAGTGGGCGTCGACCAACCTCGACAACCTGCGCCTCTGGCCGTCGGGGCACCCCGTGGAAGCCCTGACGGTGTCCGTGTTCGTACCGCAGAGCACCCTCTGGGTGTGGCCGGTCTTCGCGCTGTCCGTGTTCGCCGTGGTGTCGGCACTCGGCGCCCGCCGCGCGGTGGCGGGTCTGGCCCTGGCCCACCTGACCGCGACCGGGCTGACGGAGGCGCTGGTGTGGTGGCGCATCGAGCACGGCGAACTGCCCGCCGCCGAGGCGCACGTGCTGGACACCGGCCCGTCCTACGTGGTGGTCGCCGCGCTGGCGGTGGCGATCGTAGTGGCCCGTCCGGCGTGGTCGCGGGCGGTGTGGCTGGTGATGCTGGCGGTGGCCGCACCGGACCTGCTGTCCGGGCTCGGGGACGGCGAGGTGTCCGCGGTGGGCCATGTGCTCGCCTTCGCCGCCGGCCTGGCCATCGCGGGCGCCCACCGGCTCGGCCTGCCACCCGTGGCCCGCCGGGCCCGTCCGGGCGCGGCGCCGGCGCCGTCCGGAGGCCCTCGTCGCTGAGGCGCCGCCGCTCCCGGTGGAGGCCCCTCGACGGGCCGGCCGCCGCAGGTCGTCCCACGCGCGGGGGCGCCGGGCCGGGGACACCGGGAGCCCGTGCCCGCGGGACGGGATCGTCTGCCGTCAGAACGCGGTGCGATCGACGCTGCGGGGGTCGTCGGCCGCCGTGTGGCCGTCGTAGAGGCCGGTGCGGGCGAGGCGGCGCCAGGGGCGGACGAGGTGCAGGGCGGTGTGGATGTCGGGCTCGGTGCTGTCGAGGTCGAGGTCGGCGATGGCGAGGCCGGGCCGGCCGTCGCCGGGGCAGCGCGCGAGCCAGCGGCCGCCCGGGGCGACCAGGCCGGCGGGGACGGTGGCGCTGTACTGGGCGGGCAGGGCGTAACCGAGCCAGTAGGAGTGGAGGTTTGCGTAGGCCTGGGCGAGGGTGGCGCGGGCGGCGTCGTCGACCATGACGGAGAGCAGGACGCAGTCGACGTCCAGGGCCTCGTACTCGGCGAACAGGGCGGGGAAGTTCGCCTCGATGCACAGGGCGGTTCCGAAGCGGATGCCGTCCACGTCGAAGACGAGCGGGTCGGTGCCCGGGGTGTAGAGGTGGGAGAGCTCCGTGTGCGAGAGGAAACGCTTGTCGTAACGGGCGCTGAGGCGGCCCTGGTCCGAGACCACGTAGAGGCTGTTGTGCGGGCGGCCGGGGGCGGTGAGGGGGTGGATCGAGCCGAACACCGTCCACAGGGCCAGCTCCCCCGCGAGCCCGGCGACCGCCTCCGCCTCCTCGCGCAGGACGTCCCAGGCGGCTCCCTCCCAGTTCGCCGGGCCGAGGCCTCCCTCCGGGCGGCCGGCGACCACGTGCTTGTCCGGGTAGACGAGCGAGCCCTCCGGGAACTGCACCAACCGGACGCCCGCACCCGCCGCCTGACGCATCAGCGCCCGCATCTGCCGCCCGGCGCCCCGGATCGCCTCCCCGTCCCGCGGGTCCTCCGGGACCGTGCTCTGCGCCACCGCCAACCGCAATGTCCTCGCCATCGGGCGACGATACAACGCCACGCTCGCCGGCCCTGGGGAACGGCCGCGGACGGGCCGCCGATGACCGGATCCCGCGCGAGCGGATCAGGCCACCGACCGGCCCACGTCCCGCGCCCCGGCCCGTGCGGACGAGCCGCGGCCCCGCCCTCCGGGTGCCGCGGCTCGCCGTTCCGGACCGGGGAGGTCAGCGGGCGAACTTCTGCCGGGCGGCCGGGGTCACCGGGGTGAAGAAGTTCACCAGGTTGCCGTCGGGGTCGCGGAGGAGGAGCGAGCGGTTGCCCCAGGGCATGGTGGTGGGCTCGTTGACGAAGTCCTCCACGACGCCGGTCAGGTCGCGGTGCACGCGGTCGACGTCGTCGACGAGGAACTCGATGACGACGCTGCGGTTCGCGCCCGGCTCGGCCGAGCCGGGCGCGAAGAGCGGGACGGTGCGGGTGCTGCCGATGGCGAGCGCGGCCGTGGCGGTGGTGAGTTCGGCGAAGTCTTCGTTGGCCCACTGCGCCGTCACGCCGGTGGCGCGCTCGTAGAAGCCGACCAGTCGTGCGACGTCGGCCGTGATGACGCGGATCGAGACGAGGTTCACGGGTGTTTCTCCTGGGGTACGTCGTGCTGTCGACCACACGTTATGGCCGATACCGGACAGAATCGGCCCGGTATCGGCGAGTGGATTCCGGGCAGGCCGCGATCCGGTCACCCGCTGCTCGAACCCCATCGGCGGAGGGAACGGCCCGGGCCCTCGGTGCGGCGGCAACCCGCCTGCCGGGGGCCGGAGTTACGGCCTTCGCGAGGCGTAGCGGACCGGTGACGTACCGACCGTGGCCGTGAAATCGCGGGTGAGGTGGGCCTGATCGGCGTAGCCGAGGTCGGCGGCGAGCGCCGCCCAGTCGATGTCGGTACCGCGGTCGGCTCGCTCGGCGGCCTCGTGCAGGCGGGCCCGGCGCAGCACCCACTTCGGGGTGGCCCCGACGTACTCGGCGAACAGCCGCTGCAGGCGGCGCACGGTGATGCCGAACTCCTCGGCCAGTTGGTCGACCCGGCGCAGGTCGGTGGTGCCGGCGATCCGCTCGACCATCGCGGCGACCTGCTCGGCCACCGGGTCGGGCGCGGGCGTCCGGGCGAGCAGGAAGGAGTCCACCCGGGCGGCGAGGGCGTCGAGGTCCCCGGCACCGCGGAGCACCTCGTCGTTGAGCCGGTCCGCCCCGGGGCCGAAGACCTCGGCGGCCGGGACGATCCGGTCGGTCAGGTCGGCCACCGGGCGGTCGGTGAACGGGCGGAAGCCGCCGGGGCGGAACTTGGCTCCGAGGACGTGGCCGGTCCCCTCCAACCTGCGGACGAAGAGGGACTTGCCGACCCCGTGGACGTGGGCCGCCGGCGCCTCCAGGACGAGGTGGACGCTGGGGTGGACGAGCACCTTCTGCTCGTGGGCGGGCAGGCCGTCACGGTTCCAGCGCACCAGCCAGTAGAACTCGACGAAACGCGCCAGCTCCGGGGCGGGCTCGTACCGGATCAGGCTGATCGCGGCCGCGGCCCGGTCGGGATGGAGCACTCCGCGTCCGAGGTCCGGGAAGGTCATGCCGCCAGGCTAGCCGTCGCGTTTGTTCAAGACTGCGCCCGGCCCCCGGGGCGAGGATCGGCACATGAACGGTCACGCACTCCACCCCCTCATGTCCCGCGCCGCAGCGGAGGCCGCGCGCATCGCCCGCGGTGTCCGACCGGAGCACCTGGACGGGCCGACGCCCTGCACCGCGTTCGACACCAGGACCCTGGTCAACCACTGGGTGCTGTACACCTCCCACGGCCTCGAACGCCGGGCACGCCGGGAGCCGCTGCCGGAGGAACTGGTGGCGCGCGACTTCACCGCCGACCCCGATTGGGCGCTCGCCTACGCGGACCAGCTCGACCGTGCCGTGGCGGCCTGGTCGGACCCGGCCGCCTGGGAGGGGGAGATCGATCTGGGCGGGATGTCGGTGTCGGCGGCATCGGTCGCCCGGATGGTGGTCAAGGAGATGGTGCTCCACGGCTGGGACGTCGCCCGGGCCACCGGCCGGCAGGCGGACGTCGACGACGATCTGGCCCGTCTGGTTCTCACGGTGGTCGAGGAGAACGCCGAGATCTACCGCCAGTACGGCGGCTTCGCCGAGGCGGTGCCGGTGGCCGCCACCGCCTCGTCCCTCGACCGCGCCCTCGCCGCCTCCGGCCGCGACCCGGGCTGGGAGCGTGCCACGGGCTGAGTTCCCGACCGCCGCCGTCGGTCCGGCGGCCGAACCGACGGAGGGCGAACCGAAGGAGGGCGAACCGACGGCGGCGCAGCGGCCCTCGCGCGGCCACGAGCGGCGTGAGCCACCGGCAGCCGACCGGACGGTGCCGCCCGGAGGTCGTGTTCCACCGCGGCTGAGACCCGCAGCCGAGACCCGCGGCTGAGCCACGGGGCGGAGGCCCGAGGCCGTGGTGCGCTCCTGGCCCGGGCCGGACGCCCGGGCCAGGGGCCGCTAGGCGAGCCGCCCGCCCGCGTTGCGGATCAGTCGCCGGAGCACCTTCACGGCGGTGACGTAGTCCGCGTCGTCGATGCCTTCGTGGAGCGCGGCGCGGATCGCGGGGGCGTTGCGCGCCAGGTCCACGCGGGCCCGCTCCCCCTCCTCGGTGAGCCGGAGCCGGTCCCCGGTGTCCCGGCTCAGCCAGCCGCGCTCCAGGAGCACCGCGGCCTCCGCCGCCAGGTCGTCCTCGGGCCGGAGGTACGAGGCCATCGCCTCCCGCAGCTCGGACAGCGTCATGCCCGCGCCGTCGGGCGAGATGTCGTTCACCGACAGATTGCGCAGCAGCCAGAACTGCGGCTGCGTGTAGCCCTTCTCGGCCTGCCGGGCCCGGGTGAACGCGATGAGCGACTCGTAGGCGACACCGGTCCAGTACGCGGCGGGCTGGCCGGCGAGCTCGACGTCGGACATCTGCTGGGTCGTCATGGGGTGTCCCCTCGTGGTGCTCAGGTGGAATCCGCGGGCCCGGCACCTGCCGGGCGGGTCATACGAAGACCGTAGAACCTCAAGTCCGGTTGAAGGCAAGCCGTCCCGAGCCGGTCGGACAGAGCCACTCTCGACGCCGCCGGTCCGGATCCGTCGTCACCGAGGGCGCACCGCAAGGAGATCTCTATGCAGAACAAGTTTGTTGTGCAAACCTGTCTGCATGACAACTCATCCTGGCCCGGCCGCGGGCGACCCTCGCCATCTCCTGACGATGCAAAGGGACTTGGTCCGCCGCGTCCGCCGTGAGCAGCGCGGAGCCTGGTTCCCGCTCCTGGTCTTCGCCGTGGTGCGGTTCGGCGCTGCGCCGGTGGTCCGCTTCGGCCAGGGCGACAACGTCCGGCTGGCGATCTGGTACTACCCGGTGGCGTTGGGGCTGGCGTTCGCCCTGATCGGCTGGTTCTACCTGCGCCGTTCCGCCCGGCTCGGTGTGGGCACCCGGGTCGGTCCCTACCTGGCCGTCGGCCTCGTCCTGGCCGTGCTCACCACGGGTTACCAGGTGTGGGCGGCGCTGGGGACGGCGCCCTACCCCCACTTCCGCGAACCGACGTTCCTCTACACGCTCTACAACGCGGTGGAGAGCCCGGCCGGATCGATCGGCTTGGCGCTGCTGCTGCTCGCCCGGATCGAACGCAGCTGGCTGCTCCTCGCCATCACCTGCGCCTACCTGGCCCTGCTGCTCGATTTCGACAACCGCCCCGCCGCCTCCGCGTGGGGCGGCTGGGACCTCCTGCTCTCGGGGGGCGTGCTGCTGCTCGGCAGTGCCGTCCTCGCCCTGCGGCAGCGGTTCCAGAGCCGGTCAGCCGGATGAGCGAGCATCCCACCAGCAGCCTCGACGACGTCGTGCACCAACGGGTGCGCCTGGGCATCCTCGCGGTGGCCAAGGAAGCCCGGCGGGTGGAGTTCACCTTCCTGCGCGACACGCTCGGTCTCACCGCCGGCAACCTCTCCCAGCACCTCGGTGTCCTGGAGAAGGCGGGCCTGGTCACGATCGACAAGGGCTACGAGGGCAGACGCGCCCGCACCTGGATCCATCTCACCAAGGCGGGCAAGCAGGCGCTGCACGACGAGGTCACGGCGCTCAAGGCGCTGATCCGGCAACTCGAAGGACCAGCGGCGCTTCCGGGGCCCGAGGAGCATGACGGACACGACGTGCAGGCCCGTCCGGCGGAGGACGGCACTCCGTAGCGACGGCACGAGGCCCTGCCGCGCGCTGTGAGCCGGGTGGCCACCCGCTCTCCCCGGCCCGGTCGGCGCGACAGGCCACGGCCGGGCGCCCCGACCAACGGGCCCGGATGGGGGGTGTTGCAGATGCCGTAGCGGCATGTGGTGTCGTCGAGGGCACCACAGCACGAAAGGCCCTGTCTGCGATGTACTCCTCGTTCACGCCTCCTCGCCAGGTCAAGATCGGTGACGCCGCCGCCTTCGCCGGGACCACCCCGCGCGCCGTTCGCCACTACCACCAGATCGGTCTGCTGCCGGAGCCCGAGCGGGGAGGAGACGGCCGCCGCCGGTACAGCGAGCTCTACGACGCCGAACCGGACGCCGAACCAGACGCTGAATCACATGCCGCATCACATGCCGAGGAGGACACCGGGATGAGTGCCTTCGAGGCGGCCGCGAAGATGCCCTACGACTTCTCACCAGCCCGGATGCGGTGCATGGAACTCACGGCCCAGCTCCTCGCCCGGGACCTCTCCGACGACAGCTGACGGACACCCGCCGGCCGGCCCCGGCGGCGCCCGCGGCTCGTGGCCGGCCTCGGCCGTGAAGGCCCCCAGCCGATTCCCGGACGCGTGGCGCTGGGCGAGGGAGTCCCGGCCGCCCCTGGTCGGGGTCCGCGGCGTGCGGACGCCGGCCACCGTTTCGGACAAAGCCCGACGGTGACTGTCAGTGCCCGTACACTGCGGATAGAGTGACGGGGTCGCGGCGTCACACCGAGGGGCACGGGGCCCGGTCGGCAGCAGCGCGCGGTGGAGGACTACGCGTGTGATCACAGCACCCCCGGTGAAGGCCGCCGACGTGTTCCGGGTCAAGCCCTACACGCGCCACTGCGAGGTCATCCACGACGAGGGCGCGCACGCCGTCATCGGCGTCTCGCCCGGCAACAGCTACTTCTCCGCCCAGCGCCTACACGACCTCGCCGCCTGGGGCCTGGACCATTACGGCCGGGTCGACTTCGTCTACACCGACCTCCACGTGGCCGAGATGTACGAGGCGTGCGGGTACGGCCCCGACGACGCCCGCAGAAAGGCGGCGAAGAACCTGCGGAGCGTTCGAGCGAAGGTCCGCGACGCCGTGACGACGGCGGATCCGGGACAGACGCGGCTGCACTGGCGGCCCATGTCCGACTTCCGCCCCAACACCGCCTACCAGGAGATCCACCGGCAGCTGACGCGCCGCCTCGAAACGGACGCCGACCTGCGCCGGGCCTGCGACGACCTGGTGAGCCGGTTCCTGACCGCACGGGGGCAGGAACCCACCGAACGGCAGCGCGCCGTGTGCCTGGAGTACGTGTGCGCCGAGGCGCCGCTGTTCCTCGACACCCCCGCGATCATCGGCGTGCCGTCCTCGCTCAACTGCTACCACCAACTCCTGCCACTCGCCGAACTCCTGTACGCCCGGGGCGCCGGCCTGCGCGCCTCCCGCAACCAGGGCCACGCCATCGTCACCCCCGCCGGAGGAGCCCGCGCATGAGCACGACCACCACGACCGGGCACCCGGCCGTCGCCAGCCCCGACCTGCTCGACTTCCCGTTCTCCCGGGACGGCACCCGGCTCCCCGCCGACCTGGCGCGGCTGCGCGCGGCCACCCCGGTCCGGCGGGTGCGCACGATCGCCGGGGACGAGGCCTGGCTGGTGTCCTCGTACCGGCTGTGCAAGCAGGTCCTGACGGACGACCGGTTCTCGCTGAAGGACACCTCGGCACCGGGCGTGCCGCGCCAGTACGCCCTGACGATCCCGCCCGAGGTCGTCAACAACATGGGCAACATCACCGGCGCCGGACTGCGCCGAGCGGTGCTGAAGGCGCTGAACCCGAAGTCGCCGGGGCTGGTGCGGTGGCTGCGCCAGGAGGCCGAGCGGCTCGTCGACGGGCTCGTCGAGGACGGCCCCACGGCCGACCTGCGCGGCGCGTTCTGCGAGCCGTACTCCGCGGGGCTGCACTGCCGCATCCTCGGCATTGCGCAGAGCGAGGGCCGCGCGTTCCTGCGCAGCCTGGACATCGCCTTCATGAACTCGGCCTGCCCGATCGCCGGCGCCGCGATCAACTGGGATCGCGACATCGCCCGCATGACCGTCCTGCTCGACGACCCCGCCACCTCCGGCCTGGTGGGCGAACTCTCCGCCCTGCGCGAGGACCCGGACTACGCGCACCTGACCGACGAGATGCTGGCCACCGTCGGCGTCACCATGTTCGGCGCCGGCACCGTCTCCACCTCCGGCTTCCTCACCATGGCCCTGGTCCACCTCCTCACCCACCGCGACACCTGGCACCTGTTGCGCGACCGCCGCGACCTGCTCGACGCGGGCGTGGAGGAACTGCTGCGGGTGAACCTCTCCATCGGAGATGCCCTGCCCCGGCTCGCACTCGCCGACGTGCGGCTCGGCGATGTCGACGTCCAACAGGGGGAGTTGGTCCTGGTGCTGGTCGAGGGCGCGAACTTCGACCCGGAGGAATTCCCCGACCCGCACCGCTTCGACCTCGACCGCGCCAACGCCGCCGACCACCTCTCCTTCGGCGGCGGTTCCCACTACTGCCCCGCCACCGCGCTCGGACGCGTCCACGCCCGGATCGCCCTGGAGACCCTGCTCGACCGGCTGCCGGACCTCGAACTCGCCGTTCCCGTCGCTCAACTGGTCTGGCGGACGGGCTTCATGAAGCGGATTCCCGAACGGCTCCCGGTGATGTGGTAGGCGGGGCCGCCGCCTCCGCGGCCCACCATCGGTCCGGGCCCGGCGTGACCGCGGTCAGCCGGCCACCCTCCCCGCGGGCCCGCCCGCCCGCGGGACCACCGCCACCATAGGCCGCACCACCTCCGCCGCCGCGGGCCAGGTCCGCGACATCGCCGCACCGCCTGGAGCCGCGCCGCCGGCTGGACGCCCTGGATCATGACCGGTGACTGGAAGTACGGCGGCTCCCCCACCACGGTCTACAACCCGGACACCAGGACGGCCGAGGTGTTCGCCCTGCGCACCGACGGCGTCATGGCCCACGCCGCCGACCCGGCCGGCGGAGGCTGGACCGGCTGGTCCGTGGTCGGCCGGATCCCCACGACCGGCTGACGGGGAGGGCCGGGCGCCGTGCGGCCCGCCCTCGACGTGAGGGCGAGCCGCACGGCGCCCCCGTTCGGGGCCGCGGTCGGGTCCGTCCGTCAGAGGTCCAGGTCGGGGTGGAGCCGGGCGACCGTCCACACGCGCCGACGGCGCAGGGCCAGCGAGGTAAGGACCAGGAACAGGACGCCAAAACCCGCCAGAACGGCGATGTCCCGGATGACATGGGAGGACGGGCCGCCGCTGATCGTCACCCGGAGCCCGTCGACCAGGTAGGTCATCGGCAGGAAGGAGTGGACCGCCTGGAACGGTGCCGGGGTGGTCTGCATCGGGTACAGGCCGCCGGAGGCGGTGAGCTGCAGGATGAGCAGGACCAGTGACAGGACGTCGCCCGCCGTACCGAACGCCGTCCGCAGGCAGTGGTCGATGGCGATGAACGCGGCGGCGCCGACCGTGAGGAGCAGGACGGTCGTCCACGGGGCGGCGGCGTGCAGCCCGAGACCGGCGCTGACGACGCCGTAGAGGATCACGGCCCCGAGCACGCCCAGCGCCGCGGCCGGGAGCCAGCCCGCCACGGCGACGGTGGAGGCCCGGGTGCGGGCGGCCAGCGCCCGGGTGTTGACCGGTCGCAGGAAGAGGTAGGCGAAGAGGCCGAACACCCACAGCGCGATGCCGAAGAAGAACGGGGCCAGTCCGCGACCGTACACGCCGGCCGGGTGGAGGTTCGACCGGTCGATGGCGACGGGTGTCCCCAACACCTCGGCGGCGTGTTCCAGTTGGGCCGAGTCCAGGACGGGCACTTGCTTCTTCCCGTCGTCGATCACGGTGGCCAGGGTCGTGGCGCCGTTGTGGGCCTGGTCGGCGGCGGTCTGCAGCGCCACGGATCCCTGCTGAAGGGCGGACAGCCCCGTGGACACGGTGGCCGTCCCGGCGGCGATGCTCCGGGCGCCGGAGTCGACCAGGGCCAGCGGGGTCTGCGCGTTCTGGGCCGACTGCTGGACGGCCGCGGCCGTCCTCCGGAGACCGACGGCCTGCTGGAGCGCCGCGTGGGCGTTGCCGGCGGCGGTGGCGGCGTGACCGTCGATCTGCCCGGCCGCGGCGTCGGCCGCCGTCACGTCCTGTTGGAGGCGCTGGAACAGGGGGTCGTCGCCCAGTCCCGGGTGCGCCGCGGCCAGGTGGTCCAGATCGGTCACCGCCTTGGCGGTTCCCTGCTTCACCGTCGACGTCGCGGTGTGGACGGCGTCCACGCCCTGGGTGACGAGAGTGGCCGCGCTCACCACGGCGTCGGCGGCCGCGCCCAGCGGCGGCGCGGCCTCGCCGAGGGCGGTCGCCGCCGCGTGCACCTGGGTCGTGGCCTGGCTCAGCTTCTGGGCGCCGTCGGCGAGCTGGGTGGAGCCGGACCGCAGCGTGGCGCTCGCGCCCGCGGCGGCTGAACTACCCTGCTGGGCCACGGTGGTGGCGTTCACCAGCCCCTGGGCCGCCTGCGCCGCCGTGTCCAGCTTCCCGCCGATGTCCGCGAGCCGACCGTAGACGCCGCGGACGTAGGCCTCGTGCGCGGCGGAGTTGACCTGCTCCTGCAGCTTCGCTTCGACGACCTCGGTCATGACGCCCGCGATGTAGTTGTTCGCGTCGTTGAGCAGGATGTGGATCCGGGCCTGTTCGGGCTGGGTGTCGGGGCCGGTGGCGAGGCCGGCGCTGAAGTCGGCGGGGATCCGGATCGTGAACGCGTAGCGCCCGCGCTCCAGGCCGTCGCGGGCCGCGGCCTCGTCGACGAACGCCCAGTCGAACTGCCGTGAGGCCTTGAGCTCCGTCACCACCTGGGCGCCCGCGTCCACCCGCTGTCCCTGCCGGGTCTCGGCCGGGTGGTCCTCGTTGACCACCGCCACAGGGATGTGCCCCGTCTTGCCGTAGGGGTCCCAGTTCGCCCACAGGTACATGGCGCCGTACAGCAGCGGAACCAGGCACAGCACGAGCGGGACGAAGCGCCTCAGTGGGCCCCGGAAGCCGCGCAGCTCCAACACGGCCAGCCTGATCGCGGTCATGCGTCCTCCTCGCCCCGGCGCGCGCCGGTGCGCCCGCCGTCCGGTTCCCGCCGCCCGAGCAACCGCCACGACCGACGCGCCGACGCGTCCGTCCCGTCTGGCTCGGCTGCCCTGTCCGCCCCGTCTGGCTCGGCCGGCTCGCCTGCCCCGTCCTCCTCGGCGGCCGGCGCCGGCCGCTCGGGCAGGTGGCTGCGGCGGGGCAGCGCCACCAGCACCGGCGCCGGGTCGAGGCCGGAACCGGAGGCGGGAGGGTCGAGGGCGCCCGCCACGACCGTGCAGCCCACCCGGCAGACCCGCCCCACGAGCTGCCAGGCCCGGACACGCTCGTCCGCCGGGCACCCGCGGTCCACGTCGTCCGCGACGATCACGGCGGGGCGCGTGGCCAGAGCGAGCGCGAGGGCCACGCCCAGTGCCTCCACCGGCGGCAGGTCCCGGACCAGCGTCCGGTGGTCCACGTCGACGCCGAGGACCGAGAACGCCTCCCCGAGCTGTGCTCTGCTCAGCCGGCGGCTCAACCAGCGGCGTTCGTCCACCAGCTCCCGCACCCGCAGATCCGGGTCCAGGCCGAGGGCGGGCTCCGCACGGGCCACCGCCACCAGGTCCCTGACACGACGGCCGTCGCGGGGCAGGACGTGCCCGCCCACCCGAACCGCTCCGCCGTCCAGCCGCATCCGCCCCGCGAGCGCGAGCAACGCCGTCGTCCGGCCCGAGCCGCCCGGCCCGTGGAGCACCAGCAGCCCGCCGGGTTCCACCCCCAGGTCCAGATTCTCGAACACCGCTCCCCGGGGCCCTCGCACGCTCGCTCCGCGCGCGACCACGTCCATGCCGGCAATCTCCACTCCCAGTGGGTAACCCGTCCGTGCCGCGCCATGTCTGTCAGACCGGTCACACTCCCGCGTCCGCGGACCGCGGTCACCCCTCCCGACCGGGCGGCGGGAGGGCGGACTGCCGGGCCGTGCACAAGCTACCCACGGCACAGCGGAGTTGGGCGGCCTCGCAGTAGGAGCACATCGGCCTCCCGTAGCGCCATGGGCGGCGCGGCGAGCGCGAGGCTGTCGGCCGGCGGTCAGCCGCGCCCGGTCGACGCGGCCGAGGGGGTCGGGAGGGGGTCGGGTCACGGTCACCGCTCTGCCGCACGCGGACGCCCCGATCGCGTACGCGAAGCTGCTCGGCGCCCGTGGGCCGCCGGCCGCCGCCCAGCGGCCCACGGGCCCGCGCGGTGCGGTACCTCCGCTCAGCCGTCACTCCGGCTCGGCAGGACCGCACCGGCTCAGGCCCCGCACGCCACGGCGCCTCGCCCTCCGGGCGACGGTCGGCCCGGCGGAAGTCCCCGGCCACCCGCCCGCGGGGCGGGCACTCCCCCGAATGGCAGGCCGGCGCCCGCCGCCGACCCGGGCGGCGGGCCGTGCCGGTCGGCAGCGGGGTGCGGCAGCGGTACTCCGGGGGCGGCGTCCTCGTCCACGTGCGCGCGCGGGTACGCCCCGCGCGGGCACGGGCGGCGAGGGAGCGGACGCCGCTCGGGGTCATGCCCATCCGCTGGGCGACGGTGGCGGCCGGCTCACCCTTCACCACGAAGCACCAGAGCAGCACCTGCCAGCGCTCGGGTAGCGACCCGTAGGCCCTGGCGACCAGGGCCGTCTCCTCGGCCGCGAGCAGCACGCCGTCGGTCTCCACCTCGTCCGCCAGGCGCTCGGCCCATTCGGTGAAGTCCTCCGGCAGCACGACGCGGCCCCTGGTCCGCGCGCTCCACTCCATCGCGGTCCGGCGGACGACCGCCATCAGGTAGGGGCGCCAGTGTTCCTCCTCGACTCTGTCCTTCTCTCGGCGGGGAGTTCGTGGGCCTGACCGACGGGACGGACGGACCGGGAAGGGGAAGTGGTGGCCGGATGAAGGGCGTCGACGGCGGTCTGCTGCTGCGGCCGACGGGACGGTGTGGCGGGAAGAGCCACAGCACACCCGTGCTACGGGTTTCAGGGCAACAGTTCCGGACACCGCCGGCCGCCCGGCGATTCCGGATCAGCCGTGGGAGAGTCAGCCCTCGCTCATGTCACCGTCCCCAGCGACGAGGCCGCCTGTTCCGTCCCGACCCTTCTCAGGCGGTGCGCGCCGGCGGCCCCTCGGTCACCTCGAACACCTGGTCCGTGCCGGTGACGTCGAGCAGCCGGACCACCTGGTGCGAGGGGCGGGCGAGAGCCAGGAGAGTCCCGCGCTGCTCGGCTTGCAGGCGGGCCCGGAGCAGCTCGTTGAGGCCGCTGGAATCGCAGAACGGGACCGCCGACAGGTCGACGAGCACCACGGACGGGGCCGGGGTGCGTAGCAGGACCCGGTTGAACACGGCATGCAGGACGTCGACTTGGTCGATGTCCAGGTCCCCCGAGACCTCGATCACCGGCCCGGTACCGGTCTCCCGGACGACGGCCGCGATCTCACGCCCTGGGGTATCGCTCACGGTGGCCCCTCTTTTCGCTGTCTCGCATCGAATGGACACGGCGATCCTAGAGGGGGCCGACCGCTGGTGATCCCGCCAAGCCTCTGTCCACCGCCCCGTCTCGTCAGTGATCGAGGGCGGGGTGTGCGGCGCCTGTCGGCCCCGGGGTGGGCGATCCCCGCCGGGGCCGGCGGTCGTCTCGGCGGGCCTGCCGTCCGCTCACGGGCACGCTGCCACAAACCCGCCCGGCTCGACCGGATGCGGCCGCCCGCCGTCCGGGCCTCCGCGAGCCCGGGCGTCCGGAGGCCGGGGCCCCGCTGGTCAGGGCAGAGGCGTGCCGCCGGTGGCGTTGACGATCTCGGCGGTGATGTACGACGACTCCTGGGAGGCGAGGAAGACGTAGGCGGGGGCCATCTCGGCGGGCTGGGCGGCGCGACCGAGCGGGGACTGCTCGCCGAAGTGCGCGACCTTCTCCTCGTCCATCGTCGCCGGGATCAGCGGCGTCCACACCGGGCCGGGCGCGACGGCGTTCACCCGGATGCCGTCGGGCGCGAGCTGCCCGGCCAGGCCCTGGGTGAACGCGACGATCGCGGCCTTGGTCATGGCGTAGTCCAGGAGGTGGGGGCTGGGCTTGTACGCCTGGACGGAGGCGGTGTTGATGATCGAGGCGCCTTCGCGCAGGTGGGGCAGGGCGGCCCGGGTCATCCAGAACATCCCGTACAGGTTGGTCCTCATCACCCGGTCGAACTGGTCGGTGGTGATCGCGGCGAGGCCGTCGGGCTGGGACATCTGGTAGGCGGCGTTGTTGACCAGGATGTCGAGGCGGCCGAACACGTCGACGCAGCGGGCCACCAGCTCGGCGCAGAAGTCCTCGTCGCGCAGGTCGCCCGCGACGGCGAGGGCGCGCCGCCCGGCGTCCTCGACCAGCCGGGTGGTCTCCGCCGCGTCGGCCTCCTCCTCGGGGAGGTGGCAGAAGGCGACGTCGGCGCCCTCGCGGGCGAAGGCGAGGGCGACGGCGCGGCCGATGCCGGAGTCGCCGCCGGTGATCAGCGCGACGCGGCCGGCCAGCCGGCCGGCGCCGCGGTAGCTGTCCTCCCCGTGGTCGGGGCTGGGGCGCATGGTCTCACCGCTGCCCGGGTGGGGCTGGGACTGCTCGGGGAACGGCGGCTGCGGCTGCTGGGAGGTGGGGTCCTGAGGGGTGTGCTGGTCGCTCATCACGGCGGATCCGGTGCTCCTTCGGAGTGGGTGCGTCGGGTTCGGGGCGAGTCTGGCCCCGCGCGGGGCCGTTCGCGCGGTGGGACGGGCCGTGCGGGTGGTCCGTGCGCCGCCCGGGTGTCCGCGGCGGCGCACGGGGTACACGTGCGCCCGACCACGGGCCGTCTACCCCGGAAAGGAACGCGCATGGACGCGATCGTGCTGCTGAAGGAAGACCACAAGACCGTCGAGAGCCTGTTCAAGGCCTTCGAGAAGGCCGGCGACCGGGCCTTCGCCGAGAAGCGCCGGATCGCCGACCAGGTGATCGAGGAGCTGACGGTGCACGCCGTCATCGAGGAGGAGGTCTTCTACCCGGCCGCCCGCGAGGCCGCGCCCGACACGAAGGACCACGTGCTGGAGAGCGTCGAGGAGCACCACGTCGTCGTGTGGATGCTCTCCGAGCTGGCCGGCATGGACCCGGAGGACGAGCGGTTCGACGCGAAGATGACGGTGCTGATGGAGAACGTCCGCCACCATGTCGAGGAGGAGGAGAAGGAGTGGTTCCCCGAGGTCCGCAAGGCGATGGGCCGCAACCGCCTGGTCGAACTCGGCGAACAGCTGGAGGAGGCGAAGAAGTCCGCCACCCGCGACCCCCTCAAGGTGCCCAGCGCCACCGCGTGACGGGTGCGCGCGAGATGTACGGGAGCGTGTCGTCGCCGTCGACGGTGAGAG
The DNA here is from genome assembly GCF_040630835.1 of Kitasatospora sp. NPDC005751. Lineage (NCBI taxonomy): Bacteria > Bacillati > Actinomycetota > Actinomycetes > Kitasatosporales > Streptomycetaceae > Kitasatospora > Kitasatospora sp. NPDC005751. The sequence continues at coordinate 61,811 of NZ_JBEXYC010000019.1, read as the reverse complement.
GTTCCGCTGCTTCGGCTGCCAGGGCGTGGCGGTGACACGTTCGTTCACGGGGGATCGTGTGGTGAAACCGAACATCCGCCCGTGAGCATCCGGGGGGACGCGGTGGAGGCCGCCCTCGGAGCCTCTCCGCGGTGCAGCGCGTCTGGAAGGACGCCGGCCCGGCGTGTTGTGCTCGCCGGTGCCGGGCCTCCTGGTGAGCAGAGGAGCAGAGCAGCAGCCCGGTGGGCCGTCGGTCAAGGGCCCACCGGGCTGTCGGCTTTCCGCTGGTGGGGCGGCACTCGGGGGAATCGTGCCGGTGCGCGCGGGGATCCTACGGCTCGGTCGGGCCGCCCCCGCCAGGCCCCCCGGAAGCATCCCCCGACAGACCGTGAGGGAATGTCAAAGCGATCTCTTTCACGTCCGATCTCTTGACGGTTGTCGGCATGAGGGTCTTCCATGTCACTGCACGTCGGAACCTGTTGCATTTCGTTTCCTTCTGTTGTCATGGTTCCGTCTGTGTGCGCCCGGCACCCACCCCTCCGCCGGGCACCTCTCGTCCCCGGTCCTCGGGTCCGGCCACCTACCCCCGTCGCCGTGACTTCCCGATCACCACCAGCAGCCCGGCCGCCCTACCGGCCTGCGACGCACCCTTCCTTCCGCGCAGAGTCGCGCGTCCCCCACTGGAGCCGTCATGTTCACCACGCCCCAACGCCGAGCCGTGGCCGCCACCGGCCTCCTGCTCACCTTCGGTCTGAGCAGTGCCTGTTCCACCGGCCAGGAGTCCACCTCGGCCTCGGGGGCGGACGCCCCGATCGCTCCGGTCAGCGGGAAGATCTCCATGACCTACCTCCAGAAGCAGGGCGACCAGGAGTACTTCGTCGGCGAGGCCGAGGGCGCCAAGGCCAAAGCGGCCGAGCTCGGCGTCGGCCTCAGGATCGTCAACCTCGGCGGCGACGCCAACAGGACCGTCAGCGAAGTCCGGTCCGCCATCGCGCAGAAGAGCAACGGCCTGATCGTCGTCGTCCCCGACCCGGCGGTTGGCCCGCAGGTGGTCCAGGCCACGCGGGACGCCAAGGTCGCGCTGCTCACCTCCGACGACCAGATCTGCGCCACCGGCCCCGACCCCTCCACCTGCGCGAAGCAGAACCTGGTGCCCCGGATCGGCTTCTCCGGCGCCCAGATGGGCGGAGAGGTCGGCAAGCGGGCCGCCGAGGAGTTCAGGAAGGCCGGCTGGAACCCGGCCGAGACCCGCACCATCTCCGCCTGGAAGCAGGACGTCACCGTCTGCACCGACCGCGTCAAGGCGGCCAAGGAGGCCTTCGCCGCCGGCGCCAGCGCCGGTGTCCAGAACATCGACGTCGCCACCGACAACACCCCGACCGGCGCCCAGGACAGGATCGCCGCGACCGTGACCGCGAACCCCGGGGTGAAGAACTGGGTCGTCTGGGGCTGCAACGACGAGAACGTCCAGGGCGGCGTCACCGCGCTGGAGAACGCCGGCATCGGCCCCGACCGGGTCATCGGGGTGGGCCTCGGCGCCTACCTCGCCTGCAAGAACTGGACCGGCGGCAGGCCCACCGGCATGAAGGCCGCCCTGTTCATCAACGGCAGGGACGTCGGCGCCCTGGCCGTCCAGACTCTGTACGACAAGCTCAAGAACGGCAAGGACATGCCCGCCGAGGCCTTCGCCCCCACCACCATGGTCAACGCCACCACCTGGCAGAGCAGCGGCGTCACCTGCCACTGACGTCGCTCCCCCACCGGGCGCCACCGGGCCGCGAAGCAGGCTGTGGCCGCCGGGAGACCCGGCGGCCACAGCTGGTGGAGCGTTGCCTCGGCCCTCCCCTACTTCAGGTAGGGACCGTCGGTGCCGATCTTGCCCGGGGCGGCGTTCTTGCCGCCCAGGTCGAGGACGTAGACCCGCAGGTTGCCCTTCCCGGGGGCGGCGATCGCCATGGTGCCGTCGGCGACGACCTTGACGTCGCCGGAGACGGCGTCCTTGTAGGTGCCGTTGGGGATGCCGGTGAAGGTGGCGCCGTCGGTGACGGAGACCAGGGCGAAGGAGTCGACCCCGCTGGTGGCGTCGGTGTAGCGGCGCTTGAAGGACATGCCGCCGCCGTTGACACCCTCGGTGGAGTACTGGCCCATCTGCAGGGCGGGGACCGCCCGGCGGATCTGGTTGAGCCGCTGGACCTGCTTGACCAGCGGCTGCTGCAGCGTGGTGGCCACCGCTCCGCTCGCACTCGACACCACCGAGAAGTCGGAGGCGGTGACGCTGCCCTCGACGTGGTCGCCGTAGTAGGCCCGGCCGGTGGTGGCGAGCGGGCAGGACGGGCCGCAGTCGATCTGCTTGCCGGCCTGGAACTCGATCTCGGAGCCGTAGTACAGGGTCGGGATGCCGCGGAAGGTCCACATCAGGGCCATGTCCTCGGCCCAGGCGTCGGTGCCGCCGGTGTACCGGACGCTGGACTTGTTGGGTCCGTAGTCGTGGCTGTCGACGTACACCACGTTGTAGGTCGCGTCGTTGGTGGAGTCGTCGGAGTCCTTGCCGTTGTTGAAGGCGTTGTGCGCGTCACCGAAGTTCATGTGCATCCGCATGTCGATGATGTTCATGCCGGAGAACTTCGCGTGGTCGGGCGCATGGTAGGTGTTGCCGTCCAGGAAGGCGTTGGTGGACGTCGGCTGGTTGCCGGTGCCGAGCTGCTCCTCGTAGGTGTACTGGTCGAGGGCGGCCTGCACGTCGTTGCTGGTGTAGTCCTTGCGCTCCTTCCAGGTGTAGAACTGCGCGGAGTGGTTGACCGAGCCGCGGTTCCACTTGTCGTTGACGAACGCGGCGACCTCGCCGAAGACGAAGAAGTTCTGCGCCTTGGCCGGCCCCCAGTCCTGCGTGACGCGCTGCTGGATGGCCGGCAGGAAGCGCCGGTTCCAGGTGACCCGCGGGACGTGCACGGCGGTGTCGACGCGGAAGCCGTCGACGCCCATGTCGATGTACTTGTTGTACGCGCCGATCAGGTAGTTCTGGACCTCGGCGTTCTCGGTGTCGAAGTCCGCGAGGTCGTCCGCCAGCCAGCAGGAGCGCGAGTCCTCGCCCTCCCAGTTGCCGATCCAGCACTGGTGGTAGTACTTGGACGGGAACATGCCCGAAGTGGGGTTCGGCCACTGGCAGTTGTAGATGGTGTAGCCCTCGGGGCCCTTGTACTGCGTCGGGGTGCCCCAGCCGACGCAGGTCTGGCCGGCGGGCTGGGTGGAGGACCAGAGGTCGCCGTTGTAGTACGACTTGCCGGTCCTCGGGTCGATGGTCAGGCCGTCGTACTCGAAGCCGTCCTCCTTCTCGTCGTAGTACCAGGACCACTGGGAGTCCCGGACGCCGTAGACGGTCGGGACGAACAGGCCCTTGGCGCCCCAGCGGGAGCTGTGGTTGTAGACCACGTCCTGGTAGATCTTGACGCCCTTGGCGTGGGCGGCGTTGATCAGGTCCTGGTAGGACGCCCCGGCGGACTCCAGGCGCGGGTCGACCTTGTAGAAGTCGTAGCCGTGGTAGCCGTGGTAGTCGTAGTCGGAGCGGTTCAGCACGACCGGGGTGATCCAGATCGCGGAGAAGCCGAGGCCCTTGATGTAGTCGAGCTTCTGGACGAGGCCCTTGAAGTCGCCGCGGAACATCGGGTCGTTGTTCGCCGCGTTGCCGGAGGCGACGTTCTGGTTGCCGCCCCGGTCGTTGGACGTGTCGCCGTCGTAGAACCGGGCGGTCAGCACGAAGTAGATCGGGTCCTTGCGCGGGTCGGTCCCGATCATCTCGCCGGCCTTGGCGGGCGGCGGGGCGTCACCGGTGGTGGCGACCGCGGCGGCCGAGGCCGCCGAGACGTTCCCGGCGGCGTCCAGGGCCTTCACCGTGTAGGTGTAGACGGTGCGCGCCTCCAGGCCGGTGTCGGAGTAGACCGTCGAGCCGGCGGTGATCACCGAGGTGCCCATGGTGCCGCCGGTGCGGGTGATCTGGTAGCCCGTCACCCGGGTGTCGTCGGTGGACGGCTCCCAGGTCAGCACGATGGACGTGTCGGTGGCGGAGGCGTTCACCGAGCCCGGCACGCTCGGCGCGGTGGTGTCCGGCTTGACGCCCGCGCACGGGTCGGCGGTGTTCGCCGTGACCTTGCTGTTCTGCACGGTGCTGATGCCCGCCGGGACGACGTAGTTGTTGCCGTTGTTGTTGTCCCAGGTGCCGAGGCCGTTGTTGAACGTGGCCGCCATGCCGGTCGCGGAGCCGAGCGGGACGGTGCGCTTGAACCAGCCCGGGCAGGCCAGTTCCATGCCGACGCCGGGCACCGCCGTCCACGCCCCGCCCGTCGGGGCGTAGTGCAGGTTGACGGTGCTCCAGCCCACCGCCGCGGTCGAGTAGAAGACGGTGGCGCTGTTCCCGGCCGGCGGGGTGCTGCTGCCGGACGGCGACGGGGACGCCGAGGAGGACGGCGACGCCGACGCCGAGGGGGAGGTCGACGGCGCGGGGGAGGTACTCGGGCTCGAACTCGCGCTGGGACTGGGACCGGGGCTGCCGTCGGTGCCGCACGGCTCGGCACTGCCGACCACGCCGTCCTTGACCGTGACCACGCCCGTTCCGAGGGCGTAGTTTTTGCCGCCGTTGCTGTCCCAGCTGCCGGCACCGTTGTTGAAGGTGGCCGCCAGTCCGTTCGCGGTGCCCAGGGCGAGGGTCTTCTTCACCCAGTCCGTACAGGCCCCCTCCATCGCGACGCCCGGCACGGTGGTCCAGGTGCCGCCGTTGGGGGCGTAATGCAGGTCGTAGGCCGACCAGTTGCGCGACTTGGTGTAGTAGTAGACCGTCGTGCTCGCGCCCGCCGGGGACTGGCTCGGGGCCGGGCCGGGCGAGGCGCTGGCGCCGCCGTTGTCGGCGCCGCACGGGTCGCTGTGGGCGATCACGCCGTCCTTGACCACCACCGTGCCGGTGCCCAGGGCGTAGTTCCTGCCGCCGTTGCTGTCCCAGGTGCCGGCGCCGTTGTTGAACGTCGCCTGCAGGCCGCTGGCGCTGCCCAGGTCGACGGTCTTCTTCACCCAGTCGGTGCAGGCCGCCTGCATGGCGGTGCCCGGCGTGGCGGTCCAACTACCACCGTCCGGAGCCCAATGGAGGTTGTACGTCGACCAGTTGTGGGTCTTGGTGTAGTAGAAGACGGTGGCGGTGTTGCTGCCGGTGGCCGTACTGGCCGTCGTCGCCGCGGTCGCGGCCGTGTCGAGTGGAGCGGTCGACAGCAGACCGGCGGTCAGGGCCGCCGCCGCTGTCAGGACGGCGACTGTGGAGCGCCGCCGGTGCCGTGCTCGTCCGGTCAAGGGAGAGTCCCTCGGTCATGGCCGCAGGCGGTGGGGACTGCCTTGCGGCAGGGGGTGGGTGGGGCCACTTGCGCAAGAACCTGCAAGAGCTTCCAGGAGGTTACTGACGCATGACCGGGCTGTAAAGGCTTCCCGGCCACCTGTGGACACCGGCATAGCGTCACAAATCCCTCGGTTTCGCGGCCGGATCTTTCGCGCCCGACGCCGGCCCGAGCCCGGGGAGCCATTCGGGACGCCGCACGCGGGGTGGCGCGCCGATGCGGAACATCCCGGGCGCACCCGCGGCAGCGGCCTCCGCTCACCAGGGCTCTGCCGCCCGCCTGGTGACCCGCCGTCGGGAGATCCGGCCTGAAAAGGTTTGCAGCAAATTCATGTACGACTTTGCATGAGCCCTTGACGATCCCGCGCCAGGGAGGGATGGTCGTCTCGCATCCTCCACCGCCCGCCCCAAAGTCTCCGGGCGCCCCGCACCGCCAGCCAGCCGGACGTCCACCCCGTCCGTCCGACGGCCGGCCCGCCGGAACTCCTGGCGGGATCCCCACGGCCTGCAGAACGTCCTGCCGCACCGGGCTGCCGCTCGTACCCGGACGCCAGTCGGCTTCCCGGCCCCGGCCGTGCCCGCCTTGCCTCTCCGCGCCGTTCCGGGCTCCACGCCCGACGTGTCCGGTATGCCGTCGAACACCCCCTTCCACCCACCCAACGGAGCTTTTCCATGAACGAGTTGATCCGCAAATCCCGGCCCGAGGAACGGCCCGGACCCTCCGGACGCCGCCCGGACCGGTCGGCGCGCACCGGACGCGGACCGGTCGGCCTGCTCGCCGCCGGGGCCCTGGTCGCCGGCGTGGTCCTGCCGCTCGCCTTCCAGGGCGACGCGCAGGCCGCGGCGACGCCGAACGGCGGCGACGTGATCGCCAACCTCTTCGAGTGGAACTGGAAGTCCGTCGCCTCGGAGTGCACCGACGTCCTCGGCCCGAAGGGCTACGGCGCGGTCCAGGTCGCCCCGCCGGCCGACTCGATCAAGCTGAACGGTGCCCACCCCTGGTGGGAGGTCTACCAGCCGGTCTCCTACTCCCTGAACAGCCGGATGGGCACCGAAGCCCAGTTCAAGGCCATGGTCACGGCCTGCCACAACGCCGGTGTGAAGGTGTACGCCGACGCGGTGCTCAACCACACCGTGGGCGTCAACCAGACCAGTGGCAGCTCCTACGGCGGCGCGGCCTTCAACCCGGCCGCGTACACCTACAACGACATCCCGTACGGCCGAGCGGACTTCCACGGCTCGCCCCCGTGCCCGAACGCGGACCTGGGCATCAACGACTGGAACAGCGTCGCGCAGGTCCAGGAGTGCCAGTCGCTCTCGCTGTCGGACCTGAACACCGAGTCGGACTCCGTCCGGGGCAAGATCGCCGGATATCTCAACAGCATGGTGGCCGCCGGGGTGGACGGCTTCCGGATGGACGCGGCCAAGCACGTCGCGCAGGCCGACATGGCCGCCATCCTCTCCCGGGTTCACGACACCGCCTGGGGCGGACGGCCCTACATCTACCAGGAGATCTTCCCGGGCAGCGGCGGCCAGCTCGCACCCGCCGCGTTCGAGGGCAACGGCAGCGTGCTGGAGTTCACCTACGCCTTCAAGCTCAAGGACCAGTTCAACGGCAACATCGCCAACCTGAAAACGTTCGGGCAGAGTTGGGGCCTCGAACCGAGCGACAAGTCCGCGGTCATGGTGACCAACCACGACCTGGAACGCGACCAGACCACGCTCACCTACAACAGCGGCGCCAAGTACAATCTCGCCCACGTCTTCGAACTCGCCTGGGGCTACGGCACCCCGCAGGTCTACTCCGGCTTCCGCTTCGGCAACCGGGACGACTCCCCGCCGGCCGATGCCAACGGCTTCGTCACCGACACCAACTGCTCCACCAACACCTGGACCTGCACCGACCGCAATCAGGGCATCGCCAACATGGTCGGCTGGCACAACGCCGCCCAGGGCCAGGCCGTCGCCAACTGGTGGGACAACGGCAACAACGCCATCGCCTTCAGCCGCGGCAACAAGGCCTGGGTCGCGATCAACAACAGCTCCACCGCCGTCACCCAGACCTTCAGCACCGGCCTCGCCGCCGGCACCTACTGCGACGTCATCCACGGCGACCTCACCGCGACCGGCGCCTGCACCGGCACCACCGTGACCGTCGACGCCTCGGGCAAGGCCACCACCACCGTTCCGCCCGGCGACGCCGTCGCCCTGCGCACCGGCGTGGGCGGCACCACGCCCAGCCCGAGCACCAGCCCGTCCGGCAGCCCCTCCACCAGCCCGTCCGGCACTCCCTCGGGCAGCCCGTCCCCGAGCACCACGCCGGCCGACGGCACGACCGTCTTCTACAGCACCGACCGGAACTGGCCCGCCTACAACCTCCACTACGCCCCCAACGGCGGGAGTTGGACCACCGCCCCCGGCGTGGCGATGACCCCCGCCTGCACCGGCTGGGTGAAGAAGAGCATCGACCTCGGCGGCGCCACCGGCCTCGCCGCCACCTTCAACAACGGCGCCGGCACCTGGGACAACAACAACGGCAACAACTACGCGCTGCGCACCGGCGCCGTCACGGTGAAGAACGGCGTGGTCGGCAGCGGCGATCCGTGCGCCACCGCCACCTCCAGCCCGACCCCCAGCGCCACCGCCGCCCCCTCCACCGCCGGTGCCTCCTTCGCGGTCAACGCCACCACCGCGACGGGCCAGAGCGTCTACCTGGTCGGCAACACCGCGGCGCTCGGCAACTGGAACACCGGCGCCGCGCTGCCGCTCTCCCCGGCGAGCTACCCGGTGTGGAAGCTGGACGTCGCCATGGCCGCCGGCACCGCCTTCGAGTACAAGTACATCCGCAAGGACGCGAGCGGGAACGTCACCTGGGAGAGCGGGGCCAACCACACGGCCACCGTCCCGGCGAGCGGGAACGTCACGCTGAACGACACCTGGCGCCCCTGACCCGCCGCCCGCATCACGGCGGAGAGGACGGCAGGTGTGAGCACCGCACCCGCCGTCCTCGCGGGACCGGACCGGCGCCGGATCAGGGCAGCGGGGCGCCGCGGGCGGCGATCCACAGCTCGTACCACTCCTCGTGGCTGAGCTCCGGCTCGCGCAGCACGGCGTCGCGGCAGGCCGCGATGCGTTCGGGGCGGGCGGTGCCGATGACCGGCGCGATGCCGGCCGGGTGGCGCTGGAGCCACCACAGCACGATCGTCTCCGGCGTCGTCCCCCTGCGCTCGGCGAGCCTGCCGACGAGTTCACCGGCCGGCGTCGGCTCGCTGCCGGTGAAGCGGCCCCGGGCCAGGGCGCCCCAGGCCTGGAGCCGGATCCCGTGGGCGGCGCAGTACTCGACCGTCCCGTGCGGGAAGCCGTTCGAGGCGGCGGCGGAGGTGTTGACCAGGACGCCGGCCTCGACCCAGTCCCGGTGGTCCAGGCTCATCTCCAGCTGGTTGACGACCAGGGGCACGTCGAGCACCGACTGGAGCCGGGCGATCTGCGCGGCGCTCATGTTGGACACGCCGAACCGCCGTACCAGGCCCTGCCGGTGGAGCGAGCCGAGGGCCTCGGCGATCTCCTCCGGGCCGGCCAGCGGGTCGGGCCGGTGCAGCAGCAGCACGTCGAGGCTGTCGGTGCGCAGCCGGGTCAGGCTCTCCTCCACCCGTCGGAGGATGCTCGGCCCCCGCAGGTCGTAGTGGCCCGGCCGCCCGCCTTCGGGGAGCCTGATGCCGCACTTGGTCTGCAGGGTGATGCGCTCCCGCAGGCCGGGGGTGCGGGCGAGCACCTCGCCGAAGACCGCCTCGGACTTGCCGTACCGGTAGATGTCGGCGTGGTCGAAGGCGGTGATCCCGGCGTCCAGCGCGGCGCCGACCGCCGCCTCGGCGTGGTCGATGTCCGTCGCCGTGTACGGGCTGTCGTCCCAGCTGCCGCCGAGGCCCATGCATCCGTACAGGACGCGGTCGGCGGTGGCCCCGGTCATGCCGCTCCCCCGATCAGGTCCGCCAGCATCTCCGCGACGGCGAGCACCGGAAGCTGGGTGTTCGCCGCCGGGACGGTCGGCAGGACGGAGGCGTCGACGATCCGCAGGTTCGCCACACCGCGTACCCGGGCCTCGCCGTCGACCACCGCCAGGGGGTCGTCCGGCGCTCCCATCGCGCAGGTGCCGACGGGGTGCCAGTAGGTGCCGAGCCGACCGCGCAGGTCCTGGTCGGACAGGTCCCGGGCGGGGTGGCCCCGGACCGGACCGGCCAGTGGCCTCAGGGCCGCCGTCGCGGCCATCCGCTCGACGATCTCCAGGCCCGAGCGCAGGACGGCGAGGTCGTGGCCGCCTTCGTCGGTGAGGAAGCCGGGGTCGATCTCGGGGGCCGTGGCGGGGTCGGCGGACGCCAGCCGCACGGTGCCGCGCGAGGTCGGTTTCATGACGAAGGCGGAGATGCCCGCCTCGTACCGGCCCGGCGGGAGCTTGCCGAACAGCGGCGGGCCGGCGACGGGCAGGATGTGGAGGTCCCAGGAGTCGTCCGGGCAGAGTTCGCCGGCCGCCCGGACCAGCATCCGGCTGACGTACAGGTCGCCGTCGGCCTCCTTCGCGGCGAGCGCCGCGTTCAGCTCGTCGGTCGGGGCCAGCGGCACGAAGACGCCGGGCTGGTCGGTGAGGTTCGATCCGACCCCGGGGAGGTCGATCTCGGGGCGGATGCCGACCGTCCGCAGGTGGTCCGCCGGGCCGACCCCGCTGCGCATCAGCACCGCGGGCGAGCCGAAGGTGCCGCAGGCCAGCAGGTAGGCGTCGGCGACGAGGGTCTCGTGCCGGCCGCCGATGTCGACGCGGACGCCGCGGACCCGGCCGTCCCCGATGTCCAGCCGGTCCACGGCGGCTCCGGCGAGGACGGTCAGGTTGGGCCTCGCGCGTGCCGCGTCCAGGTAGGCGAAGGCGGCGTTGTGGCGCACTCCGTCGAAGGCGTTGAGCAGGGGCGTGCCGTAACCGGGCCCGCCCGGGGTGCCCATGTCCACCTCCCGGAAGCCGAGTTCCGCGGCCGCCGCCAGGGCGGCGCGGCTCCACGGTGAGAACTCGCGCTCCGGTACCCGGCGCAGGCCCATCTGTTCGACCGCCGCGAGGCGGTACGGCTCCAGCGCCGCGGCCGTCCAGCGCGGACCGCCGGTCCGGGCCCACTCGGCGTGGTCGGCCTCGGATCCCCAGGTGTTCCAACAGCCGTTGATGCAGGAGGAGCCGCCGAGGACGCGGGCGCGGATGCGGTGCGCCGGGGCGTGCCGCTCCCACACCTCCTCGCGCGGCAGGGCGCGGGCGTTCAGCACCTTCGCCGGCCAGTCCTGCCGGTCGGGGCCGAAGTCGGGACCGGCCTCGACCAGGCAGACGGTGCGGTCCGGGTCCTCGCTCAGACGGGCCGCCAGCACGCAGCCGGCCACTCCCCCGCCGAGGACGATCACGTCGTAGCCGGCCGGTGTGCCCGTCACGCGCCCGCTCCCGCTGCCGCGGCGTCGAGTTCGGCGAGGCGGGCGAGGAGTGCGTCCCGGCCGATGGAGTCGGTGCCGGTCGCCGGCACGGTGCAGGCGAAGGCTCCGGCGATCGCGCCGTACCGGGCGCAGCGCGCCGCCGGCTCACCGGACAGCCAGCCGAGCAGGAAGCCCGACGCGAAGGCGTCGCCCGCGCCGTTGGAGTCGATCACCGGTGCGGGCGGGGTGACGACCGGCACGTGGGTGATCTCCCCGTCGACGAGCAGGTACGCGCCTTCGGCGCCGGCGGTGGCGACGACCACCCGGGCCCGGCCGCGTTCGGCGATCTGCCGCATGGTCCGCTCGGGGTCCGCCAGGGCGGTGGTGGACACGAACACGACGTCGGCCTCGTGGGCGAACGGCTCGTGGTAGGGGTTGGTGCCGTCCCAGTTGTGCAGGTCGGTGGAGAGGGTCAGGCCGGCCTCGCGCAGCAGCGGCAGGGCGAAGGCGCAGGGATAGGTGATCGAGACGTGCGCGTGGCGGCTCACCGCGGCCAGCGCCCGGACGGTCTCCTCGGGCAGCCGGTCCGCCTCGTGCGAGCGGCTGTCGTCGTAGAGCGACAGGCGCCGCCCGTCGGGGCCGACCAGGTTGACGGCGCGCTTGGTGCCGCCCGGCAGCGGGACCTCGGTGAGCGGGATCCCCCGGTCCCGGTGCAGGGCCCGGATCAGGTCGCCCGCGTGGTCGGCGCCGATCATGTCGAGGTGGTGGGTGCGCAGGCCCAGCGCGCTCAGGCCGAGGGCGACGAAGTCGCCGGTCTGGCCTGCCCGCATCTCGATCCTGGGCACCATGTAGCTGTCGGCGAACGGGAGCGGCAGCTCGGGCACGTACACGATCGTGTCGACACCGGCGCCTCCCAGGACGAGGACGTCTGTCTCGGTGCTCATGGGTGTTCCTCTCGGACGTAGGGTCCGGGTGGCGGTGGCCGTGGGCCCCCACCCGGTGGTGGGCCGCTCCCCCCGGCGGGCGGGTCGGCGGGGCGGTGCGGCGGGGCGGTGCGGCGGACGGGCAGGGTCCCGCGGACGGCTCCGGCGTGAGCCGTCACCCGGTCGAACGCGGGGCCGCCCCGGACGTCACGGGGCGGCCGGCAGGTCCCGGTAGACCTCGGCGACGGCACGGGGGCCCGGCAGGGCGGCCAGCTCCTCCAGGGTGAGCGGCCGGCCGGCCGGATCGGCTATGGGCAGCCGCCAGTTGGGGTACTCGTCGACCGTGCCGGGCAGGTTCTGCGGGCGGCGGTCCCCCACCGTGTCGGGCAGCCAGACGCCCAGCAGCTTCGCCGGGGTGAGCGCGAGGAACCGGTGCAGGCCGAGGACCTCCCGGCTCGGCACCTCCGGGCCCGGCACCTCCCCGGTCCGCGGGTCGGGTGCGCCGAGTGCGCCGGCCCGCTCCGCCTCGGCGAGCCAGCCGGCGCTCTCGGCCGCCGCCGCGGCCGCGGCCTGCTCCACCGGTTCGGCGAGCAGGCCGAGCTTCTCGTGCAGGCCGACGTGGTCACCGTCCAGCCAGGCGGCGGTGCTGGGCAGGTCGTGGGTGGTGAGGGTGGCCAGGCAGCCGTCGCGCCACTCCTCGGGCGGGAGCGGACCGGAGCGCTGTTCCGAGCCCCCGAGGTACTCGAAGCGCAGCACGGACGTACCGAGGATCCCCCGGTCCGTCAGCTCCTCGCGGACTCCGCGCTCGACGGTGCCCAGGTCCTCGCCGATCACCATGCTGCCGGCCCGGTGCGCCTCCAGGGCGAGTACACCCAGCATCGCCTCGTGGTCGTACCGGACGTAGGCGCCCTCGGCGGCCCGCGCCCCGGCGGGTACCCACCAGAGCCGGAACAGCCCCATGATGTGGTCCAGCCGGAGTGCGCCGGAGCGGTGCAGCGTGCCGCGCAGCACCTCGGCGAACGGCGCGTACCCGGCCTCGGCGAGCGTGTCGGGCCGCCAGGGCGGCAGGCCCCAGTCCTGGCCGTGCGGGTTGAAGTCGTCGGCCGGGCAGCCGACCGTCATGCCCTCGGCGAGGTAGCGCCGCAGGCTCCAGGCGTCCGCGCCCTCGGGATCGACGCCGACCGCCAGGTCGTGCATCAGCCCGATGGCCATGCCCGCCCCGGTCGCGGCCCGCTGCGCCTCGCCGAGCTGTTCGTCGACCAGCCAGGCGACCCTGCGGTGGAACTCGATCCGGCCGGCCAGCTCGCGCCGGGCGCCGGCGACGTCGGGCCCGTCGGGGCTGCGCAGCCCGGCGGGCCATGACCGCCACCGGGTGCCGTGCACCTCGGCGAGGGCGCACCAGGTCGCGAAGTCGGTCAGCCCCGGACCCTCCGTGTCGGTGTACCGCCGGTAGGCGGCCTGCCGGGCCGCGTCGAGCGGTACCCGGTGGAGGAGTTCCAGGGCGCGGAACTTGAGGTCGCGGACGGCCGCCCGGTCGATCAGTGCGCCGGTGAGGACGGCCTCGCGCAGCCGGCCCCCGCTCGCGGCCAGCTCCTCGACGGCGGCCCGGTCGGCGGGTGACAGGGCCGCGTACTCGGGTACCGCCTCGATGCGCAGGTTCATCGGGTCGGGGTAGCGCCGGCTGCTGGGCCGGTACGGGGACGGGTCGGGCAGCGGGCCGGGCACGTACGCGTGGAGCGGGTTGAGCTGGACGAAGTCGGCGCCGAGGGCGCCGGCCCAGCGGCCCAGGTCGGCCAGGTCGCCGAGGTCGCCCATGCCCCAGGAGCGCGCGGAGAGCACCGAGTAGAGCTGGGCCAGGAATCCCCAGCCGCGCCCGGCGGGACCGGCCAGCCGGGTGGGCGCGACCAGCAGCGGGGCGGCCTCCCGCCGGCCGGCCCGCTCGGCGTGGAGGGTGTGGCGGCCGACCGGGAGTTCGGCGAGGTCCGTGCCGAGGTCGCGGACGGGCCTGGTCCGGCCGTCCTCCGTCTCGACCAGCAGGTCGGTGCGGGGCGGTGTCCGCAGGTCGGCGCGCGGGCGTCCGGAGCGGAGCACGACGCTGGGCGGGAGCAGGCGTTCGGCGAGGGCGCGCCGGCGCTCGGAGAGGGCCGCCCGGACGGAGCCGCCGGTGGCGGCGTCGACGCCCAGGGCGGCCAGCACGGCCCGCAGCGTGTCCGGGGAGGTCTCGATCCGTCGGCCGACGTCGGTGGTCCAGTGGGTGGAGACGCCGTGCAGTTCGGCCAGTTCGGACAGCTCACGCGTGGGCGACATCGGTCGGACTCTCCCGTCGGTGGGTGGTGGATGGGGCGGCGGCGGGCCGGTCGGCGGCGGATCGACCGGCGTCGGGCGGGAAGAACCGTTCGAGCACCACCGCGACCCCGTCCTCCTCGTTGCTGGGGGCCGTTTCGTCCGCGCGGCGCCGGAGTTCGGCGTGGGCGTTGCCCATGGCGACTCCGTATCCGGCCCACTCGATCATCGGGATGTCGTTGGGCATGTCGCCGAACGCGATGGTGTCGGCGGGGGTGAAGCCGAGCAGGGCGGCCGCGGCGGCCAGTCCGCTCGCCTTGCTGACTCCGGCGGGGAGCAGCTCCACCAGCCCCTCGCCGGAGTGGGTGACGGCGACCTCGTCCGCGCAGACCCGTCGGGCCAGCGCGGCGAGCTCGTCGTCGCCCAGGTGGTCGTGCCGGATCAGCACCTTGTCCACGGGCCGCGCCCAGAGGTCGTCCGGGCTCTCGGCCAGCCGCCAGCCGTGCCGCAGGCGGCTCTCGAACCCCGGTGTGACCAGGAAGTCCCCGGTCAGGCCGGCGGTCACCACCGCGAGTCGCAGCGGCCCCGCCTGCTCGGCGATGCGCGCGACCAGGGGTCGCACGGTCGGACCGTGCAGGCCCTGCGAGGACAGCAGCCGGTCGGCGCCGACGTCGTAGAGCTGGGCGCCCTGGCCGCAGACCGCCAGTCCCCGGTAGTCGAGTCGTTCCAGCAGGGTCCGGCAGCCGGCCGCTGCCCGGCCGGTGACCACCAGGTGGAGGGCGCCGGACGCCTCGGCCCGCGCGAGCGCGGCCCGCGTCCGGGCGGAGAGGCTGAGGTCGCCGCGCAGTAGCGTCCCGTCCAGGTCGGTGGCGACCACCCCGAAGGGCGGCGGACGGCGGCAGGTGGGTGCGGTCATGGGTCAGTCCCTCTCCAGTCCGGCGCCGACCGGCGTGACCCGCCGGGGGGTTTCCAGCGGGCACTCGTCCCAGGCGGAGCGGCCGTCGCGCAGCCGCAGCAGGAGGACCAGCGGCCCCTGCGGCCGCTCCCGCAGCACGGTGGTGAAGTGCCCCTCGGCCCCGGCCAGCCGGTGCTCGCCGGTCGGCAGTACGAGCAGCACGCTCTCGGCGTGCGGCAGGCGGTAGTCGATCCGCAGGCCGTCGCCGACCGGCTCGACCAGGCAGCGCCCGTCCACGAGGGCGGTTCGGCCCGGGTCGTCCAGGAGGACGGCGAGTTCGGCGCAGCGGGCGAAGTCGGCCCTGGCGTACGCGGCGGCGAACAGCTGCTCCAGCGCGGTCCGGTCCACCGCCGGCACACATCTGCGGTAGTTCGCCAGGTCACCGCGGTCGAGCGCCGATTCGGCGATCTCGCGCCGGTGGGTGACCCAGTCGGTGTCGGCCAGGCTCTCGAACCAGCCGTACCCGGCGGCCCGCTCCGGCGTCAGTCCGGGCAGGACTCCGGCGGCGGCGGCCGCGAAGGTCGCCAGCCGGGTGGTGGCGGCCTTGCGCCAGGTGAATCGGCGGGCGAGCGCACGGGAGTTGTCGGAGAGGCGGCGGTACTCGGCCGGGTCCTCGCGGTGGATCCGGGCGGCCTCCAGGATCCGGTCCGTCAGGGCGGCGGCGAGCAGCGGGTCGTCCTCGGTGAACGAGCGGGGGACGGCGAAGCCGGTGGCGTCCGGGTGTTCGCGCGGCAGCTGGTGCCGGTAGTGGGTGGTGACCTCCTGTGCGGTGCCGATCGGCACCGCGCCGCAGGCCATCAGCTGTCCCTGGGCGATCAGGAAGGAGTCCAGCTCGAACTTGGACGGGAAGAGGCAGAAGTCGGCCGCCACGGCCTCCCGGTGGAGCACGTCCTCACCGGCCATGGACCAGTCCAGCCGGACCCGCCCGGGGTGACGGTTCGCGACCTCCTCGAAGAAGGGGTCGCCGACCGGGCTGACCACGCCGTCCCCGCCGGCCGCGACGGCGCAGCGGACGACGAAGTTGATGTCCGGGTCGACGGCGAGCACGGCGTCGATCGCCCGGAACAGTTCGACCTGCCCCTTGTGGTGCACGGAGAAACGGGCCACGTGGTAGAAGGTCGGCAGGGCCGGGTCCAGCCCGCGGGCGGTGAGCAGTCGCGCGCGGTCGGCCCCGGCCGGGTCGCGGGCCAGCCAGCCGTCGGGCACGGCGCAGCCGCCGACGAACTGGCGGGCCGCCGACTCCCGGACGATCCGCGCGACGGTCAGGTCCTGGAAGGCGCGTTCGAAGGGCGTGTCCCGGAAGGTGGAGTAGAAGTCCAGCTGACCGGGGGTGAGGAAGTCCAGCAGGTCGCAGTTGGCGGCGACGAGCGCGTAGTAGCCGATGCCGTCGGCGGTGGGGCGGTCGGCCAGGTGGGTGCTGGGCAGTTGGGAGGTCATCGCCGCGGCGAGCCGGCCGGTGGCCGGCGGGTCGGCGAGCGCGTCCAGGTCGGCGTCGGTGTCGAACAGTTCCAGCAGCCGCTCCAGCTGCGGCCGGTGGACCTGCTGGTTGATCGGCATGTTGCTGGCCAGGGTGCTGACCACCAGGAAGCGCGGGTCGGTGCGCAGCACCGGCGGCAGCAGGTAGTGGTAGTAGGGCTCGTAGGCCTGCACCACCGCGGGCTCCGCGCCCAGGTCGAGGTGGGCGCGCAGGAAGCGCAGGCCGGAGACCTGGAAGACGAGCGGCTTGAAGAAGGCCAGGTCGTGGCCCTCGCTCGTGCGGGCCGGGTAGATCCGCTCGGGCAGCAGGTCGAGGTACTCGTCGGACAGGAAGTAGATGTCGACGCCCTCGTGCCGGAGCCGGTGGGCGCGGGTGGTGAGCCGGAGTTCGAGCTCGGCGGGGTGGCCGGGCCAGACGGCGCGGTCGAGTACCAGCGGCACGGTGTGCCGGTCGACGTGGTCCAGTTCCTCCAGCTCGTAGTGGGCCCTGAGGTGTTCGAGGCAGCCGTGCGCCGGGGTGATCACGGAGACGCGGTGACCCTGGTCGGCGAACTCGCGGGCCAGGTTCCACACCAGTGAGGCGAGGCCGCCACGCATGAGGCGGATGTCGAAGCCCACGCTCTCGAAGGCGAATTTGACGATGTGCACCGCCGGGTCCTCTCTGTCGTCGCGTCGGTCGTGCTGTCTCAGGCCTCGCCGGGGGCGTGCAGCGTGAGCAGGGTGTGCGCGGCCAGGGTGGCGGCGTCGGTGATCCGTCCGGACCGGACGAGGGCGCGCCATTCCTCCGGATCGGCCCAGCGCTGGACCATGTCCGCCTCGGAGGCCTCCCGCTCCGGCTCCCCCGCCGTCAGCTGTTCCGCCAGGAAGACGTGGCAGCCCTGGCTGGAGTAGCCGTAGGCGACGTGCAGCCGGCCCAGGTAGGTCATCCGGGCGGCCCGCAGGCCGGTCTCCTCGCGCAGTTCGGCGCGGGCCAGGTCGAGCGGGGCCTCGCCGCGGTGGCCCTCGGGCCAGGAGCCCTGCGGGAACTCCCAGTACCGGCCGCCGGCCGGGTAGCGGTACTGCTCCACCAGGTGCACCCGGCCGTCCTGGCGGGGGACGACCAGGGCGTAGTCGGGTTTGTCGACCACCCCGTACCGGCCGGCGCTGCCGTCGGCCCGTTCGATGTCGTCCTCGCGGACGGTCATCCACGGATTGCGGTAGACCTCGCGGGAGCGGACGGTGCGGATCACGGGTTGTCCTCCAGCAGGGCTCGGGTGCCCTCGGCGACTCCGCGCACCCGCAGGCCGTGGGCGGCCAGGAAGCCGGCCAGCCGGTCGCTGGTCAGGCAGGTGTTGGTGGGGCGGCTGGCGTAGCGGCCGGCGGCCTTGGGCACCTTGCGGACCAGCGAGCGGGGCACGCCGAGGCCGTCGGCGACGGCCTCGGCCCAGGCCGCCCGGGAGATCCGGTCGGGGCCGCCCAGGTGCAGCAGCGGGGGCGCCGCGCCGGCCAGCGCGGCGGCGGTGACGGCGGCGACGTCCTCGACCAGGACGGGTGTCGTCCACTGGTCGTCCGGGGCCTCCACCGGCTCGCCCCGGCGCAGGCTGTGGGCGCAGGCCGAGAAGAAGTTGAGCCACTTCCCCGCGTCGGCCGGCTCCCAGCCGTAGATCAGGCTGACCCGCAGCACGGTGGCGCCGGGTGTGCGTCCGACGATCCGCTCGGCCCGCAGCTTGGCCCGGCCGTAGGCGTTCGCGGGGGTGGTGGGCGCGTTCTCGTCATTGGCCGGCGAGCTGCCGTCGAAGACGTTGTCGGTGGAGATCAGCACCGTCCGGCAGCCGGGTGCGGCGGCCGTGAGGTTGGCCGCCGCGGCCGTGTGCAGGTCGGCGGCGCGTTCGGGGTTGGCCTCGCACCAGGTCACGTCGGAGGGGCCGTGCACGAGCACCAGCCGGTCGGGGCGGACCTGCTCCACCACCCGGGCGCAGGACCGGGCGTCGGCCGCGTCGAGCGCCACCCAGGGGGCGGGCGGGGCGGTGAGCGGGTGCCGGGAGGCCAGCACGGGGCGGTCGCCGGAGGCGGCCAGCCGGGTGGCGACGGCGCGTCCGACGAAGCCGCTGCCGACGATCAGGGTGCGGGTCACCGGGCGGCCACCGCCTGCCGGGCGGTGCCGCGGGCGGTGAGCAGCCGGCCGGCGCCGATCAGCCCGTGGTCGTCGTCCGGCTCGCCGAGGACGACCATCCGGCCGATCTCCTCGGCGCTCAGGCCGAAGCAGCCGAGCCGTCGGAGCTCCTCGGTGAGCAGTTCGACGAAGCGCGGGCCGACGGCCAGGGCGAAGCCGCCCATCAGGACGTAGCGCCGTACGCCGATCGAGGCGAAGACGGAGGTGATCGCGGAGGCGAGGTGGGCGAGGCCGCCCCGCAGCACGGCGGTGGCGAACGCGTCGCCGGCGCGGACGGCGGCGACCAGGGCGCGGTTGTCGAGCCGCGCGGGGTCGGGCGCGTCCTGCGCGAGCCGGGAGCCGGCGTAGCCGGCCGGGTCGGCGAGGGCCGCGCGGCGGGCGGCGGCCTGCATGCCGCGGCCCGAGGCGATGGCGCCGAGGTGGCCGCGTCCGCCGCAGTCGCAGCGCGGTGCCCGCGGGGACGGGTCGCTCGTCCAGTGGCCGAGCTCGCCGCCGTGCCCCTCGGGGTCGAGCAGCACCTCTCCGGCGCGGTAGACCTTGCTGCCGATCCCGGAGCTCACCGTGATCAGGCAGAACGGCTGCCGGCCCTCGGTGGCGACGTACCGCCAGACGGCGGCCGTCAGGTCGTTGACGACGACGACCGGGAGGCCGAGCCGCTCCTCCAGCAGCAGGCGCAGCGGCAGCGGTTCGCCGCGGCCGCCCCAGACGGTGGGTGCGGTCATCACGCGGCCGTCGGCCGTGACGGGGCCCGCGAAGGCGAGCGCCAGGGCGCTGCTGCGGTGGCGCCGCACGGCCCGGCCGGCCAGTTCGGACAGTTGCGCGACGATCCGGTCCTGCAGTTCGGGCACCGGCGCGCCGGGGTGCCGGTCCATGCCCTCGGTGGGGGTGCGGCGGATGTCGGTGAGCGCGTCGGTGGCGGTGTCGTAGCGGGCGATCCGCAGGGTGGTTCCGCCGAGGTCGGCGACGGTGAAGGCGGACTCAGACACGGGCCCCTCCGCGGGCGTACTCCATGGGCTGCACGTAGCCGTCCTCCAGGACGACCGCCGAGTCGATCTCGGCTCCCGCGGGCACGCTCGCGCCGGGCAGCAGGACGCTGCGGCGCACCACCGCCCCGGCGCCGATCCGCACGCCCGGGAAGGCGACGCTGTGCTCGATCCGGCCGTGGTTGGCCAGGTCGGCGGGCACCACGCTGCGCTCGACGCCCGGGGCGCGGACGACCAGGCCGCGCGCCGTCGCGGGCCGGACCGTGAGCGGCAGCCGGTCGAGGGGCAGGGTCGGGCCGTCCCCCACCATGGCCAGGTGGGCCCGGTGGTAGCGCTCGACGGTGCCGATGTCCTCCCAGTGCCCGGGGACTTCGTGACCGAGGATCCGCTCGCCCCCGGCGAGCATGGCGGGGATGACGTCGCGGCTGATGTCGTGCTGCCAGTCGGTGCCGTCGAGGTGCTCCAGGTAGCGGTGCAGCACCGTCGCGTCGAAGACGCAGAAGGCGGCGAACACCAGGTCGCTGGTCGGCTCGGCGGGCTTCTCCACGAAGCCGGTCAGCCGCCCGGCGGCGTCGAACTCGACCATTCCGAAGAGGTGGACGAAGCGGCGTTCGATCCGCTGGTAGGCCACGGTGAGCGCGGCGCCGGTGCGGCGGTGCCGCTCGATCAGCGGGCGGTAGTCGAAGCGGTAGACGTGGTCCGCGTGCAGCACCAGCACCTCGCTGGTGCCGGGGCCGAAGACGTAGCGGGCCTTGCGGATCAGGGCGTCCGCGGTGCCCCGCTCCGGCGGCCCGTCGGGGCGGACGAGCGCGCTCGCCCCGCCGTCGCGGTAGGCCCGGTCGTAGGGGCCGAAGTGCACCCGGAAGCCGGGGCGCCACCACGTCCGGTGCAGGTCGTCCATCAGCTGCTTCTCCTCGTACTGGGAGAGCAGCAGCACCTCGCCCAGGCCGGAGGCGGCGGCGTTGGCGAGCGAGAAGTCGATCAGGCGGCAGGCGCCGCCGAAGGGCACCAGCGGCTTGAGCCGGCCGTGGCCGAGCCGGCCCATCCGGCGGCCCTCGCCGCCGGCCAGCAGGACGGTGCGCACGGAGTCAGCCATGTCGGATCACGTCCCAGGTCGCGCGGCCGGTGGTGAGGGTGAGCAGGAAGTGCAGGTCCTCGCCGGGGGCCGGCAGCGGGCAGGTGAACACGTCGCCGCTGCGGTCGAGCTGGTGCACGATCACCTGTCGGCGGCCCGGTCCCGGCGGGGCGAGCCGGACCAGTTCGACCCGCTCGGCGTGCGGCAGCCGGTAGACGACCGAGCCGTCCTCGACGGTGCAGCGCCCGTCCAGCCTGGCGCGCAGCGCCGGGTCGCGGTCCGCGGTCGGCTCGCAGCGGACGAAGTCGGCGCGGGCCCAGGCCGCTTCGAACAGGGCGCGGTCGGTCGCCGGGTCCGGTTGGTGGCAGCGCCGGTGGGCCTCGGCGTCGCCGAGCCGGGCGGCGGCCTCGGCCACGGCGGCCCGGTCGCTCTCGTACGCCTCGTCCGGCAGCAGGTCGAACCAGCCGTGCCGGAGCACGCGGTCCAGGCCCAGCTCCGGCGAGCGTCCCTCCCAGAGCGGGGTGAAGGCCGCCACGTGCAGGTCGGCGGCGTGACTCCAGGTGAACCGCCGGGCGTTGGCGACCGCGTTGGCGCGCAGCCGGCGGTACTCCTCCGGCCGCTCGCGCAGCAGTGCCGCGGCCTGGTGGATGCGCCGGGCGAGGGCGTCGGCGAGCAGGGGGTCGTCCTCGGCGAACGAGCGGTTGACGGCGAAGCCGGTGGCCCGCTCGGCCTCGGGGCCGGCCAGCGGGTCGGCGACGTGTCCGAAGTGCGCCATGCCGCGCTGGGCGGTGGCGATCGGCACCGCGCCCGCGGCCATCGCCTCGCCCTGGGCGATCAGGAAGGTGTCCATCTCGAACTTGGACGGGAAGAGGCAGAAGTCCGAGGACGCCGCGTACTCGACGATCCGCCGCTCGTCGACGCGCTGCCACTCCAGGTGCACGCGGCCCTCGTGGCGTCGCACCACGTCGTGGACGTAGGGGTCGTCGATCCCGGAGTCGCTGATGCAGCGCAGCACGAAGTTGGCGTCCAGGCCCTCGTTCAGGACCCGGTCGACGGCGCGGAACAGTTCGACCTGCCCCTTGTGGTTCACCGCGTAGCGCGCGTTGTGGAAGAAGGTCGGCCGGGCGGGGTCGAGCCCGAGCCCGCCCAGCACGGCGGCCCGGTCGACGGCGGGCGGCTCGCCGGTGGTCCAGGTGTCGCCGACGGCGCAGCCGCCGACGAAGCTCTTGTGGGCGTTGCGGCGCACCGTGTCGTGGATCGGCAGCCGGGTGAAGAGCTGTTCGAAGGGGGTGTCGGCGAAGTCGGTGTAGAAGTCCAGGTGGCCGGGTGAGAGGAAGTCGACCAGGTCGGCGTGGTCGGCCACCAGGTCGTACACCCGGACGTGCCCCGGGCCGTACTCGTAGTGCAGGTGCGTGAGTTGCTGGTAGCCGCTCATCACCTGCTCGTGCTCGGTGAGCGGGTGTCCGGCGTCCTCGGCGGGCAGCTCGACCCCGGCGCCGAGGAACTCCAGCAGCCGTTCCACCTTGGGGCGGTAGACCTTCTTGGTGATCGGCATGTTGCTCTGCACGGTGCCCACCACCAGCTTGTCCGGGTCGTGGCGGAACGCCGCGGGCATCAGGTAGTGGTAGTACGGCTCGTGGGCGTGCAGGACGGCCTTCTCCTCGGCGAACCGCTCGCGCACGAAGCGGATGCTGTCCACCTGGTAGGCGAGCGGTTTGAAGAAGACCAGGTCGTGGCCCTTGCTCTGGTAGGGCGGGTAGAACCGGTCGGGCAGTTCGTCGAGCAGCCGGTTGGAGAGGAAGTAGAGGTCGACGCCGTCCAGGCGCAGCAGGTGCGCGGTGGTGGTCAGCGGGATCCGCACCTCGGCGGGGAAGCGCTCGCCCCAGGTCTGCGGGTCGAGGACGAGGGGCAGCTCGTACTCGTCCCGGTAGTCCAGGGTCTCCAGGTCGTGGAGGCGCCGCAGGTCGTCCAGCCGACCGTGGGCCGGGGTGACGATGGAGACGCGGTGGCCGCGGTCGGCCAGCGCCTTGGAGAGGTTCCAGAGGTAGACGGAGGTGCCGCCCTGGATGAGGCGGTGGTCGAAGCCGCCGCACTCGAAGTAGGTCTCGATGATGTGCACGGGTGTCAGTCCTTCGCCGCGGAGGCGGGGAGTCGGGCGGCCTCCACGGCGTGCCGCAGGTTGATCGCCGCGTGGTAGGCGCGGTCGTGGGCGTACGCGTAGTCGAGTTCGTGGACGAGCCGGCGCAGCCGCAGCAGCCGCCAGGCGGGGTGGCCGGCCAGCGGCCGGCCGTCGGTGATCAGCAGGTCGCCGGTGCGGGCCGCCCAGAGCCGGGCGGCGGACGTGAGCCGGGCCAGCTCGGCGACGTGCCGGGGGGTCCAGCCGGGGGTGTCCGGCGCCGCGCCGGCGGCGAGCAGCAGCGCCGTCCGGCAGGTGTCCTCGGGGTCCGTCCGGAGCGTCCGGGCCGCGTGGTCGGCCAGCTCGTCGGCGGTGAAGATCTCCAGGCCGCGTTGCAGGGCGGCGAGGTCCTGCCAGGGCGACTGCGCGGTGGACGGGTCGGCCGGGTCGGCCGCCGGGGTGGAGAGGTCGATCACGCACAGCTCCCAGCTGCCGTCCGCGCGCTCGCGGCGCAGCAGGTGGGACAGGTGCAGGTCGCCGTGGCAGGGGCCGGCCGGCCAGGGCCGCGGCGGCAGGGCGGCGATCCGCGCCAGCTCGCGGTCGAGACCGGCGGCGGCGGCCTGCCGGACGGCGACGGGGAAGCGGTCGTCGTCGAGGATCAGCGGGCGCAGCGCGGCGGTCCGCCCGGCGGTCTCGGCCAGGAAGTCGCTCGCCGGGAACTCCGGGTGCGGGCCGAGCCGTTCGGCCAGGTCCCGGTGGAACTCGTGCAGGAACCGGCCGGTCGCGCGCAGCGGCCCGGCCAGGGCGCGCTGGGAGTCGGCGACGGCGTCCTCCGGGTCGGCGCCGGCGTGCAGGAGGGGCCACATGGCGCGGATGGCGGCGCTCAGCGGAACGTTCAGGCCGTCGCCGTCGACGTAGCGGTAGAGCACGCCGAGCGGCTCCCGGCGGCCGGTGGCGGTCTCCACGTAGGCGTAGTCGCCGGCCGGCTGCTGGGTCCGGCCGCCCGGTGCCATCAGGCGGAGCAGCTCGGGCTCGCGGGTGCCGACGCCGATCCGCCGGTACGTCTTGTGGGCGTGCGCGGCGCCGCCGAGGTCGAGCAGCGAGAGCGCGTTGGAGGACCAGCCCGGGTCGAACGGCAGCCGGCCGCGGTACTCGGCGGGGTCGCCGCGGAACTCGATCAGGTTGCCCCGGGCGGTGGGCAGCCGCAGGCCGTTCCGCAGGGCCCGGACGACCAGTTCGTCGTACTCGGGGGTGCGGTCGGCGCCCCGGCCGGGGTCGTCGTCCATGACGGGCACGAACCAGCGGCCGGTGCGCTCGCCGGCGGGGGCGACGATCAGCAGGCGGACGGTCTCCAGCGTGGCCTGGTCCAGGAGTTCGAACCGCCCGGCGCGGCGGCCGGTCTCGTCGATCCAGGAGGCCCGGCGCAGGAGGTCGACCGTGGCCGGCGGAAGGCTGCCGAGCAGCAGGGTGTCCATGTTCAGCTCCCGGTCATCTCGTAGCGGTCGACGCCCCGGTGCCACACCAGCAGGGCGAGTGCCGCCAGGGCGGCGGTCACCACCGGCAGCCAGCGCAGCAGGTCCGTCGCTCCGAAGAGCAGGTAGGACGCGGGGGCGTAGGCGGTGAAGGCGTAGGGCAGCAGCCAGGTGAGCAGCCACCGCAGGGAGGGGTGGTACAGGTCGAGGGGGTAGCCGGCGAAGTCGCCCAGCTGGTTGGCGGCGTACAGGGCCGGGAAGCTGTTGGTGGTCCAGAAGGACAGCGCGGCGAACGCCGTCTTGATCGAGGCGAGGATCAGGGCGCCGCACAGCACCAGCAGCGGGACGAGCAGCAGCCGGCCGGCGCTCGGGCCGAGGTCCAGCTGGTCGGCGGCGTACCAGGTGATGGCCACGCCGGTGACCAGCTCGCCGAAGCCGTCGGGGTAGAGGAAGCGTTCGGACAGCAGCGCGTACAGCGGGTGGACCGGCCGGATCAGGTACCGGTAGAACTCGCCGGACTGCACCAGGCGCCTTGCCAGGATCCACAGTTGGTCGGTGAACAGCCGGTCCAGGCCGCGCGGGAGGAGCGAGAACCCCAGCAGGAACAGCACCTGGTGGAAGTTCCATCCCGCGATCACCGGGACCTGCCGGAACACCATCCCGACCACGGCGAGCTGGCCGCCCACCCGGAGCAGCAGGCCGCCCGCCCCGAGGGCGAAGTCCATCCGGTACTCGGTCAGCCGGTGCAGGCTGACGGCGCTCAGGTACCAGGTCAGCCGGGTGTAGCGGGCCGCGGTGGTGAACGCGCTCATCCGCCCAGCACCTCCACCCTGCGGACGGCCCCGCGCCAGGCGAGGGCGGCCAGGGCGGTCAGGCCGACGGCCCAGCCGGCCTGACCGGCCAGGATCCCGGCGGCCTCGGCGGGCCCCCGGTAGTGGCCGAGCAGCAGCCGCAGCGGTCCGTCGACCAGGGCCTGGAACG
Source organism: Kitasatospora sp. NPDC005751 (assembly GCF_040630835.1). Lineage (NCBI taxonomy): Bacteria > Bacillati > Actinomycetota > Actinomycetes > Kitasatosporales > Streptomycetaceae > Kitasatospora > Kitasatospora sp. NPDC005751. The sequence continues at coordinate 36,609 of NZ_JBEXYC010000019.1, read as the reverse complement.
GCAGCAGGTGCGCGACGGTGGCCAGCGGCCCCGGCATCAGGCCGAGCGGCACGACCTGGCCGGCGAAGAACGCGACCACGCTGTCCTTGACGATCCGCACGCCCCAGATGTTGGTGGTGACGAAGCCGGCCAGGCCGACCAGCAGGTTCACCCCGAACCCGATCACCAGCGAGAGCCCGGCGGACAGCGCGAACAGCAGCCCGCCCGCCCAGCTCGGCGCGGACAGCGGCAGCAGCAGCGCGTACAGCAGCACCACCGGGACGGCGACCGTCCCGGCGTTGACCAGGGAGACCGGCAGGCCGGCGGCGAACCGCGCCAGCGGGTAGCTGACCGGGCGCAGCAGCGAGACCGCGATGTCGCCGCGCTGGACCTCCCCGGCCACCTCCTCGTCCACCCGGCTGGCCTGGAGCAGCGCCAGCATCTGGGCGAGCAGCACGTACGTGGTCAGCTCGGGCAGGTCGTACCCGCCGGGCAGGCCGCCGGTGCGGCCCGCGTACACCGCGCGCCAGAGGAAGACCTGGAGGCCGACGGCCGTGGTCGCGGTGACCGCGTTGATCACGAAGGTCGAGCGGTACTGCAGCAGGCCCTGCAGGCTGGCGGCGGCGAACGGGGTGTAGCGGCGCCAGGTGACGGCGAGCGGGGTGCGGCAGTGCCAGGTGGCGGAGGCCGTCACAGCAGCGCCTCCCGGGGCTCGGCCCGGCCGGTGTAGATCCGGCGGAGCACCGTTTCGAGGTCGGGCTCGGGGGCGACGCAGTCGGTCACGTCGAAGTGCTCCAGCAGGAAGCCCATCACCTCCCGGGCGGACGAGTGCCGGGTCGGGTACTCGACCCGGATCCGTCCGCCCTCGACCGGCCCGGCGGTCACGCCCGGCAGCCTGTCCTCGATCATCGCGATCGCCTGGGCCGGCGCGGGCCAGCCCTGGTGCTCGAAGACGACCGCCCGCGTGTCGGCGGCGCGCAGTAGCTCGTGCACGGTGCCCTGGTGCACCACCTCGCCCCGGTTGACGACCAGGACCTGGTCGCAGATCGAGGTGATGTCGCCGATGTCGTGGCTGGTGAGCATGACGGTGGTGCCGAGTTCGGTGTTGACCCGGTTGACCAGTTCGCGCACGGCCTCCTTCAGGACCAGGTCCAGACCGACGGTCGGCTCGTCGAGGAACACGACGGCCGGATCGTGCAGCAGGCTCGCGGCCACCTCGGCGCGCATCCGCTGGCCGAGGCTCAGCTGCCGCACGGGAGTGCTGCCGAGGGCGTCGAGGTCGAGCAGCTCGCGGTAGAGCGCCATGTTGCGCCGGTAGACCGGGGCGGGGATCTCGTGGATGCGGCGCAGGATCCGGAAGGAGTCCGGGACCGGGAGGTCCCACCAGAGCTGGCTCCGCTGGCCGAACACCACGCCGATGTTGGCGGCGTTGCGGCGGCGCTCCCGGTACGGCTCCAGGCCGGCCACCAGGCAGCGGCCGGAGGTCGGGTTCATGATCCCGGTCAGCATCTTGACGGTGGTGGACTTGCCCGCGCCGTTGGCGCCGATGTAGGCGGCCCTGGCGCCGGCCGGGATCTCGAAGGAGACCCCGGAGACGGCGCGCACCAGGCGGTGCTCCCGGCTGAACAACGTGCCGAGGCTGCCGAGCAGACCGGGCCTGCGCTCGTAGACCTTGAACTCCTTGACCAGGTTCTCCGCGACGATCACCGGCCGGCCTCCGTGACCCGCTCCAGGGCGCGCCCGAGCAGGGTGATGCCCTCCTCCAGCAGCGCCCGGTCGATGGTGAACGGCGGGGCGAGCCGGATGATGTGGCCGCCGAGCGAGGTGCGCAGTCCGAGGTCGAGGGCGGCGAGGTAGACGGCGCGGGCGATCTCGGGCGCGGGCTCCCGGCTCTCCCGGCTGCGGACGAACTCCAGCCCGTGCAGCAGTCCGAGTCCCCGGACGTCGCCGAGGACCGCGAACCGGGACTTGAGTTCGGCCAGCCGGTCGTCGAGCAGCGCGCCGAGGGTACGGACGTTCTCGATCAGGGTGTCGCGGGCCACCACCTGCAGGGTGGCCTTCGCGGCGGCGATGCCCAGCGGGTTGTTGGCGTAGGTGGAGGCGGTGGATCCGGCCCCGGCCGCCCGCGGGTGGCGCAGCACCTCCGCGCGTCCGGCCAGGACGGCGAACGGGAAGCCCGACGCCATGCCCTTGGAGAGGGCGACCAGGTCGGGCTGGACGCCGAAGCGCTCGCTCGCCAGGAAGCTGCCGGTGCGACCGCCGCCGGTGAGGACTTCGTCGGCGACCAGCATGACCCCGTTCTGCCGGGCGCTGTCGGCGATCTGCTCCCAGTAGCCGGGCGGCGGCACGATGACTCCGGCCGCGCCGAGCACCGGCTCGAAGACCAGCGCCGACACGTTGGACTTCTCGGTGATGTGCCGCCGGACCAGCGAGGCGCACCGCACCCCGCAGGAGGGGTACTCCAGTTCGAGCGGGCAGCGGTAGCAGTACGGCGAGTAGCCGAGGATGCTGTTGCCCGCGTGGGCCTGGTTGCCGATGTCCCAGTGCACCAGCATCCGGGCGCCCTGGGTCTTGCCGTGGAAGCCGTGGCGCAGCGCGCCGATCCGGTTGCGGCCGGGGTCGGCGACGGCCTGCACGGCGCGCAGCGCGGCCTCGACGACCTCGGCCCCGGTCGAGAAGAAGCCGTAGGTGTCGAGCTGTTCGGGCAGCAGGCGGGCGAGCAGCTCGCACAGCTCGGCCCGGTCGGCGGTGGCGAAGTCGTGGACGTTCCAGAGCCGGCCGGCCTGCTCGGTGAGCGCCGCGACCACCTCGGGGTGGCAGTGGCCGAGCGACTGGGTGAGGGTTCCGGCGGCGAGGTCGATGTACTGGTCGCCGTCGAGGTCGGTGAGGACGGCGCCGCTGCCCTCGACGAACACCCGGCGCCCGAGGGCGGACTCCTCCGAGGCTCCCGGCGCGAGGCGGACGGCCTCCCGGGCCAGCAGCTCGCTCTGGCGCGGGCCGGTCACCGGGCGCCGCCCATCGGGCCGACCTCGAAGACCAGCAGCTGGAGGTCCTCGTCCGAGGCGTTGGCGAGGCCGTGCTCGCCGTACGCGCGGTTGGGGACGACGTCCCCGGCCCGGACCTCGAACTCCTCGCCGTCGAGGGTCATCAGGCCCCGGCCGGACAGGATCACGTAGGTCTCCTCGTCGTCGGCGTGGCGGTGCAGGCCGATCGAGGTGCGGGGCGGCAGCACCACCAGGTCGATGAAGGCGACGGGGGCCGGGGCGCTCTCGCCGTGGTAGGCCCGGTGGGCGAGGATCGTGCCGGCACCCCCGTGGTCGGCGTTCACCCCTCGGAGCAGGCCCTCGTGCAGGTTGGACACCCGGCTGCGGGTCACACCACGGGCCGGCGGCGGTTCGGCGGGACTCATCTCGGTGCGGGCTCCTGTCGGGGACGGGACGGACGGGACGGACGGGGCGGACGGGGCGTCCGTCGGCGGGCCGGGTTCAGTGCGCGACGGCGAGCGGACCGGGGAGGGTTCCCGGGCGGACGGCCAGGGCGTCCAGCGCCTCCTCCAGCGCGGCGGCCGGGATGTCCTCCAGGTCGTCGACGAAGACCGCGGAGCCGATGCCGTCGGGCACCACCAGGTGCAGCCGGCGCCCGCGCCGCTCCCAGGACGCTCTCAGGGCCCGCTGCATGAGCTCGGGCGTGCAGGTCTGCGGGTCGTGCACCGGAAGGCCGAGGCGGGAGATCAGGCGGACGATCCGCTCGCAGTCCTCGGCGCCGATCACGCCGAGCACGCGGGCGAGTTCGCTGGAGATCGCCATGTCGACGGCCACCGACTCGCCGTGGGCGATCCGGTAGTCGCTGGCCGTCTCGATCACCGGCCCGAAGGTGTGCCCGAAGTCGACCAGCCGCGCCAGGTCGTGCTCGCGGAGGTTCGGGCAGAGCTCCTCCATCATCAGCGCCATGGAGGTGCGCAGTACGTAGTCCTCGACGCCGCGCCCACCGTCGGCGGCCAGCCACGAGGGGGGCGGGCAGGGCTGCCGGAAGACCTCCGGGCACTCCTCCAGGGCGCGGAACAGCTGCGCGTCCTTGATGATCGCCATCTTGGCGATCTCCCCCAGCCCGCAACGGATCTGGCGCGCGGGCAAGGTCCGGAGGAAGGCCGGATCGTTGATCGACGCGTGCGCCGGGTGGTACGACCCGAGCATGTTCTTGGTGCCGAGGGCGTTGACCCCGGTCTTGACGCCGACGCCGACGTCGACCTGGCCCACCAGGGTGGTGTTGACCTTGATGTAGCGCACGCCCCGGCAGTAGACGGCCGCCGCGAAGCCCACCGTGTCGCAGGTGACGCCGCCGCCGACGGCGATCATCACGCCGCGCCGGTCCAGCCCGGCGGCCTTGGCCTCCGCGCAGATCCGCTCGACGGAGTCCATGGTCTTCTGTGCCTCGCCGCCGCCGATCACCACCACGCTCCAACTGCCCGGCGCCAGACGCTCGGCCAGGTAGCGGCGTAGCTGTTCGCCGTAGAGCCGGTCCACGGACGGGCCGAGGAAGGCGATCACCCGGCGCCCTTCGCAGTACTCGGCCAGCAGCGGGTTCCCCGGTGCGAACACGCCGTCGGTGAGGTCGACGCGGTACGAAGTCCCCTCCGGTGCACGGAGCGCGAAGCCCCCGTCGTCGGCCCGCACCCCGGGCCCGGCCCATGCTGTCTGCTCCGCCACAACACTCCTCGGATCGGCCGGTCCCTGACCGGACGTGTCGTCAACTGCGGTAACGGGCCAGAGTTAAACAGTTGATAGCCAGATATGGCAAGGATCTTCAGAAACTTGCAGCAATCTCTTGCAGAGGCTTGGGGCCGGTGCGAGCATCGAGGCTCCGCCACCCGAGGAGTCCTCAGATGACCGCACCCATGACGGCGCCGGCCCCCGCACGCACACGTTCGGACTGGTGGGAGGACGCCGTCATCTACCAGGTCTATCCGCGCAGCTTCGCCGACAGCGACGGCGACGGCTGCGGGGACCTGAACGGAATCCGCGACCGTCTGGGCCACCTGCGGGAGCTGGGTGTCGACGCGCTCTGGATCTCGCCGTTCTACACCTCGCCGCAGGCCGACGGCGGCTACGACGTGGCGGACTACCGTGCCGTCGACCCGGTGTACGGCACGGTCGGCGACGCCGACGCGCTGATCACCGACGCGCACGCCCTAGGCCTGCGGGTGATCGTCGACGTGGTCCCCAACCACTGCTCGGACCAGCACCCGTGGTTCCTGCGGGCACTGCGCGAGGGCGCCGGCTCCCCGCTGCGGTCCCGGTTCCACTTCCGCCCCGGCCGCGGCCCCGGCGGCGAGGAGCCGCCGAACGACTGGATCTCCCTGTTCGGCGGCCCCGCCTGGACGAGGACCACCGAACCCGACGGCACCCCGGGCGAGTGGTACCTGCACCTCTTCGCCGCCCAACAGCCCGACCTCAACTGGGACTGCACCGCCGTCCAGGACGAGTTCCGGTCCATCCTGCGGTTCTGGCTGGACCTCGGCGTGGACGGATTCCGGGTCGACGTCGCGCACGGCCTGGTCAAGGCCCCGGGCCTGCCCGACCTCGGGCGCTACGAACAGCTCGGCCTCCTCGGCGAAACGTCGGTACCGTACTTCGACCAGGACGGCGTCCACGAGATCTACCGGTCGTGGCGCGGCCTGCTGGAGGAGTACCCGGGCCAGCGGATCGCGGTGGCGGAGGCCTGGACCCGGACACTGGACCGCACCGCCCGCTACGTCCGCCCCGGCGAGCTCCACCAGGCCTTCAACTTCAAGTTCATGAACGCGCCCTGGGACGACGTCCGGCTGCGCGAACTGATCACGACGTCCTTGGCCGCCATGGGCACCGTCGACGCCCCCACCACCTGGACGCTCTCGAACCACGACGTCATCCGGCACGCCACCCGGTACGCGCAGGGCGACCCGGCCCGCGGCCTGCGCCGGGCCCGGGCCGCCGCGCTGCTGATGCTCGCGCTCCCCGGCTCCGCGTACCTCTACCAGGGCGAGGAGCTGGGCCTCCCCGAGGTCACCGACATCCCCGACGAGGTCCGCCGGGATCCGGCGTTCCACCGCGCCGACGGCGGCCACGGCATGCGCGACGGCTGCCGGGTCCCGCTCCCCTGGTCCGGCACCCGGGCCCCGTACGGCTTCGGCCCCGTGCCCGGCGGCCCCTCCTGGCTGCCGCAGCCCCCCGAGTGGGCCGACCTCAGCGTCGAGGCGCAGACCGGCGATCCGCGATCCGTCCTGGAGCTGTACCGCAGCGCGCTGCGCCTGCGCCGGACCCATCCCGCGCTCGGCGCCGGCCGGTCCGTCGAATGGCTGGACCTGGCACCCGGGGTGCTCGCGTTCCGGCGCGACAGCGACCAGGGCGCCGTGGTCTGCGCCGTCAACACCACCGGCGCACCGGTCCGCGTCACCGACGGCGGACTCGGCGCCCTCCTGCTCTGCTCGGCCGAACCACCGGTCACCGCGCACCCCGGCGAGGTGCTGCTGGCAGCCGACAGCACCGGCTGGTGGCTGGCCGGCTGACGAGCGTCCCCGGGGCTTGCCGCTGCCGTCACTCTATCGGCGACGCCAGAGCTTGTCATCGGATGGATGACGCGCTACAAAGGTGTCAGGTGAAGCGCACTGGCCCCCTGATCCTTCTGGAGGTGTTTCGCGATGCTGATGCGCACCGACCCGTTCCGCGAACTGGACCGTCTGACCCAGCAGTTCCTGAACACGACCGGCACCTGGTCGCGTCCGACCCCGATGCCGCTGGACGCCTACCGCACCGGCGACGAGTACGTGATGTGCTTCGACCTGCCGGGTGTGAGCCCGGACGCGATCGACATCGACGTCGAGCGGAACATGCTCACCGTCAAGACCGAGCGCCGCCCCCGCCCCGAGGGCGACGACGTGAAGTGGGAGCTGTCCGAGCGCCCGCTCGGGATCTTCTCCCGCCAGGTGATGCTCTCGGACACCCTCGACCCGGCCGGGATCAGCGCCGACTACGACGCGGGCGTGCTGACCCTGAGGATCCCGGTCGCCGAGAAGGCCAAGCCCCGCAAGATCGCCATCGGCCACAGCGGCACCCCGAAGCAGATCCAGGCCTGACCCGCACCCCCGGAGCCGTTCCGGGCCGCCCCGCCCCTCCCCCCGCGGGGCGGCCCGGAAGACCTCGCTACGGATTCCTCCTCAGCCGCCCCGCACCACGGCACCGCTCCTGATGACACGTCCCGCACCGCGCGGGCCCCTCTCCCCCGGAAGGCCACCGTCATGACCCGGCACCGCCACCTGATCCAGCAGGTCCGCGCCCTGGGCCGCTACACCACCGACGAGGAAGCCGAGCGCGTCCTCACCGCGGTCCTCACCGTCCTCGGCTCCCAGCTCACCGGCGAGGAACGCTGCGACCTCGCCGCGGCGCTTCCCGAGCGGGCCCGCGCCCTCTTCGCCGCCCAGATCCCCCTTCCCGAACCGGTCACCGCCCCCGCCTTCGTCGAAGCCGTCGCCCGCAACCTGGGCACCAGCCTCACCGCCGCCCGCTGGGACACCTCCTCCGTCCTGGCCGCCCTCGGCGACCTCGCCGACGACCGGCTCACCGACCGCCTCCTCACCCACCTGCCCCGCGGCTACGCACTGCTGTTCGGCCGCGCGGACCTGACGATCGCCGCCTGAACGGCCCCGCGCGCCCAGGCGTCCCCGCCCCGGCCGGGCGCCCGTTCCGGAAGCTCGACCTGCCGCCCGGAGTCGCCGCGCGCGGACCAACGGCGGCCGGTCAGAGGTCGGCCCGGCCGCCGCGGACCACGCACGAGGCGCTGTTCTCCCAGCCCCACCCGTCACCGTCGGGGTCGGAGGAAGCGCTCACGCAGTACGGGTAGCCGTTCGGCGCCCTGGTCGGCAGCGGGGACGGGGTACTGCCGGTGTCGGCCCGGCCGCCGCGGACCACGCAGGAGGCGCTGTTCTCCCAGCCCCACCCGTCACCGTCGGGGTCGGAGGAAGCGCTCACGCAGTACGGGTAGCCGTTCGGCGCCCTGGTCGGCAGCGGGGACGGCGAGGGCGACTGGCCGGGCCGGTCGTAGATCGTGGCGGGGCGGGCGGTGGCGGCGATGCCGTTGGCTCCGTCGAAGAACCGCTTGCCCCAGGCGGTCGGCGAGTTCGTGTCGAAGCCGTCGACCAGGTCGAGGTACTCGACGCCGCCGCCGTTGCCGCTCCAGGACCAGCCGATGTAGCCGACCGAGAGGGACTGGGCGGTGGCCATGATGGCGTCCTCGTCGGGGTTGCCGTCGCTGTGGTTGGCGCCGAACTCACCGACCACGATGGGCAGTCCGGCGTTGACGTAGGCGCCGAGGTAGGACTGGACCTCGGCGGCGGTGTCGTAGACGCCGTACATGTGGATCGAGAAGATCGTGTTGCGGTCGGGGTCGGACTGGAAGACCGAGCCGGCGTTGTCGCGCATCGTGTGGGACCAGTCCTGGCCCCAGTTCGGCCCGTCGACCATCAGGGCGTGGTGGAGGCCGGCGGCGCGGATCCTGCTGATCGCGCTCTTGGTGGCGGCGGTCCAGGCGGCGTAACCGCTGTTGCCCCAGGGTTCGTTGGCGATATTGACGACGACGTAGGCCTCCTGGCCGGCGAGGACGCTCTTGTTGTCCACCCAGAACTGGGCGGCCCGGTCGAGCGTGGTGGCGGCGCCGTCCTCGCCGTAGCCGGTGGCGTCGTGGACCTCCAGCACGCAGATCACCTTGGCGCGCTTGCACTGGTCGATCAGGGTGGCGAGCTGGGCGGAGCCGGTGCGGGTCCAGCGGTCGCCGTTGCTGAGCACGACGCGGACGGTGTTGGCGCCCCTGGCCGCGATGTCGGCGATGGCGGTGGTCCGGGTGGGGTACCAGGTGTACGCGTGGTTGACCCCTCGCATCACGAACTGGCTCCCGTTGGCCTCGTAGACGCGGCCGTTACTCACGTGGATGCCGGTACCGGCGGCCTGGGCACCGCCCGGGCCGAACCCGAACACCCCGAACAGCAACCCGAAGGCGGCCGCGAGTGCTGCTCCGACCGTCGTGAGCGCTCTGCGGCTCTGCGGCTTGTCCATTGAGACTCCTCAAATCGTTTGTGGGGGCCTGGAGTCGATGGCCTTGACCAACGCGCGGGTACGCGTCGACGCCGTCATCGCCCTCCAGTCGTTCTCGAACGGCCTGCCGGTGATGGGGCGTCAGGCGTTCGGGGCGCTCACCAGGGCGAGCCACGCGTCGGCCAACAGGCGGTGGCCGAGTGGGGAGGGGTGCACGCCGTCGGCCGCGATCAGGGCGGGATCGCCTGCCGTCCGGGCGGCCTGGTTGAGCAAGCCGTCGGCGGCCAGCAGGCCCGCGTCGTGCGCGGCGGCGAGGCGGCGGACGGCCTGGATCCGGGCGTCGAGGTCGGCCCGCCAGCCCCACTGCTCCTCCCGCACGGGCACCAGGAACGGCTCGATCAGCACCAGTCGGGGAGCGCAGTGCCCGGACAGGTCTCCGAGCAGCCGGTGGTAGTCCTGCTCCCAGCGGTCGACCGGGCTCGGCAGGCCCCGGTCGTGGCGGCGCCAGGTGTCGTTGACGCCGATCAGGACGGAGACCAGCCCGGGCCGGTGGGCGAGGGTGTCGGTCGGCCAGCGCTCGCGCAGGTCCGCGAGGCGGTCGCCGCCCACGCCCTGGTTGAGCACCACCGGGGTACCGGGGAGCCCGGCGGCGGCCAGCGCGGCGTAGCCGTGGCCGAGGTCTCCGGGGCAGCCGCGGTCGCGGCCGGCCTCGGTGATGCTGTCGCCCTGGAAGAGGACGGTGGTGCGGGGGTGCATGCGGGACTCCTCCCGGAGGGCCCGCCGCCCGGGCTGACGGTCACCGGGCGGCGGGCGGTCAGTGGGTCAGCCCGCCGCGGCCATCGCCTTCGCATGGGCTGCGAAGAGCTGCGCGCCGGCACGGGTGGGGTTGGCCGGGTCGTTGTTCCACATCACCCGGTGGCCGTCGTGGTCGGGGTAGAAGGAGCCGTCGTCGACGCGGGAGGTGAGCAGCCAGAACTGGTCGCCGGCCGCGCCGTTCGCGAGCGCGGCGTCGGTCCAGGCGCGATAGGCGGCGTCGCGGGTCGCGGCGTCGGGGATGTCGCGGGCCGGGTCGATCTGCAGGCCGAACTCCTCGACGACGACGGGTTTGCGGAGCTTGCGGCCGTCGGCGAGATGGTCGGTGATCCAGCGGGTGCCCCATTCGGTGGCGTTGGCGCCGTGCTTGGAGCCGCTGGTCTCCCCCCAGTTCTGCGGGTAGACGTGCACGGTCCCGTAGTCGACGGCGGGCAGGGCGGTGAGCTTGCGCCAGTCGCCGCCCTCGTAGTCGGAGTAGGGATAGTCCGCGTGGCCGGGCTCGCCGTAGAAGCCCTCGTCGCCGACGGCGAGGAGCTGGCGGGGGGCCAGGGCCTTGACGTGGTCGCTCATCTCGCGGGCCCAGCCGAGGAGAGTGGCGCCGGACTTGTCACTGCGGCAGCGCGGCTCGTTGGCGAGCTCCCAGGCCATGACGGTGGGGTCGTCGTCGTAGCGCAGACCGGTGTAGCGGTTGCGGCGCCCGATGACGTGCTTGGCCCAGGCCCGGTAGGCCTTCTTGCAGGTGGCGTCGGTGTAGAAGCGGTCGTGGTGGGTGCCGTCGCCGTAGGAGTCGTCGGGCAGGTCGAGGAACCAGGAGACGTACTGGCGCATGCCGCCGTAGTCGGGCCAGTTGTTGACCAGCGGGAGGACCAGACGGAGACCGAGCCGGCCGGCCTTGTGGACGGCGTAGTCGAGGCTGTCGAAGGCGGCCTCGTCGTACTGGAAAGGCTTGGGCTGGAGGGCTCGGTGGGAGTGGCCGTCGCCGTCGGCGAAGGCCCAGACGCGGATCACGGTCAGACCCATCGCGGCGGCGTCGTTCAGCACGGCGTCGATCATGTAGTGGGACTGCTGGTGCAGGTAGTAGCAGTTGGTGCCGCCGAAGCGGAACTTCCGGCCGTTCAAGCGCAGTTCACCGTTTCTGGCGGTGACGAACGAGCGCCTTGCGCCGTCCTCGCTGCCGCGGCCCTGCCGCTGCTCGTCGTCCGGGCCGGCGCCAGTGGTGGCGGAGGCGGCGCCGCCGAGCAGCGGGGTGGCGGCGACGCCGAGGGCGACGGCGCCGAGCAGGGTGCGGCGGGCGGTGGTGCGGGGCTGGTCGTTCACGGGTCTCCTCCGGACAAGTGGCGGGTGGGATGGTGCCTGGGGGCGTGCGGGTTCGGTCAGCGGGCCCGCGGGACCTTCGCGCGGAACAGGGTGGCGTCACCGTCCAGCCGGACGGGTCCGCCGGCAGCGGGCAGGTAGGCGGACCGGCCGGGTCCGAGGGCGGGCCCGTCGTCGACCCGGGCGGTGCCGCGGACGCAGAGCAGGATCTGCGGTCCGTCGTCCACGATCCGCAGGGGTGCTCCGAGTTCGATCCGGGAGAGGCTGAACTCCTCGGCGGGGGTGAGGAACTCGAGCTCTTCGGGCCCGACGGGGACGGCGGGGACGTGCTGCGGCGCGGTGGGACGGAAGTCGACCACGGCGGCCAGCCCGGCGGTGTCGACGTGCTTGGGGGTGAGGCCGCAGCGCAGCACGTTGTCGGAGTTGGCCATGATCTCGACGCCGAGGCCGTGCAGGTAGGCGTGCGGAACACCGGCGTCCAGGTAGAGGGCCTGGCCCGGGCCCAGCCGGACGTGGTTGAGGAGCATCGCGGCGAGGATCCCCGGGTCGCCGGGGTGGTCGAGGGCGGCGCCCCGGTAGGCGGCCCAGGTGGCCGCGTCCGGGTCGGCACCGGAGGCCAGGTCCGCCAGGGCGGAGGGGAGTTCGGCGGCGGCCTGCTCTCCCCTGGTCCGGTCCTCGGCGAGTGCGCCGGTCAGCACGGTGCGCAGGGCCTGGTCAGCGGGGGCGGTACGCAGCTGCCGGATCCAGGGGTCCAGTACCGGCAGTGCCAGCCGCTCCCAGAGCGCGGCGGTGACCCGCGGGTCGCGGAAGCCGCAGAGTGCCTCGAAGTCGCTCAGTGCGCAGATCAGTTCGGGCTTGTGATGGCGGTCGCGGTAGATCCGGTGCGGGGCGTCCAGCGGGATTCCGGCGGCCTGCTCCCCGTCGTACCCGGCGGTCGCCTGGGCGGTCGTCGGGTGGACCTGCACGGAGAGGGCGTGGTCGGCGGCCAGGAGCTTCAGTAGGAAGGGCAGGCGGGGTCCGAAGCGGCCGGCCACCCGGCCGCCGAGCTCGTGCTGCGGATCCCGGGTGATGACGGTGTCCAGGCCTTCGCTGCCGTGGCCGCGGTCGATCCGGGCGGGAGCGCCGGGGTGGGCGCCCATCCACAGCTCGGCCTCGGGTACGCCGGTGGGCCGGCGGCCCGTCAGTTCGGCGAGCGCGGTGGTGGATCCCCAGGTGTAGTGGCGGATGGGAGTGGTGAGCAGGTCGGCGGTCATGTCGGTGCTCCGGTGTGCGTGGGCCCCGACCCGTCCCCGGGCTTCCTCACCCTCACGAGGAGTCGGGGACGGGTCGGGAGTCTGTGGGAGGGAGTCGGCGGGCCGGTGGCCCGCTGCTGCCGCGCGGCACCAGGACAGGGGTGGAGGCCGGGCCGGTGGGCGGTCGCTGGTGCTCGATGACGTCGAACAGGGTGCGGGCGACAAGGGCTCCGTAGCCGTGGACGTCGTGGCTCATCGCGGACAGCGGGGGGTGGGTGAGCCGGCACAGCTGGGAGTCGTCCCAGGCGATCAGCGACAGGTCGGTGGGTACCCGGAGGCCGAGTTCGGCGGCGACGGCGATGCCGGCCACGGCCATGATGTCGTTGTCGTAGATGATCGCGGTGGGGCGGTCGGCGGAGGCCAGCAGCATCCGGGTGGCCCGGGCGCCGGCCCGGCCGGAGAAGTCGGTGGGCAGGCTGCGCGGCGGCTCCAGGCCGAGCTGTTCGGCGACGGCCTCCAGCGCCCGGGTACGAATGGCGGTGTGGCCGAGTGCCGGGTCGCCGCCGACCCGGGCCAGCCGGCGGTGGCCGAGCATCGCCAGGTAGCGGACAGCGTCCTCGACGGCGGCGCGGTCGTCGGTCCAGACGGCGGCCAGCGCCCCGCCGGCGAGCGTCGGGTGGCCGGCCGCCACGGCGGGCAGGCCGAGCGCGGCTACCGCCGGGACACGGGGGTCGGCCTCGGCGAGGTCGACCAGGACGGCGCCGCCGACGCGGCGGGCGCGCCACCAGGTGCGGTGCACGGCGATCTCCTGCTCGCGATCGCGCACCAGGCGCAGCAGCAGGGTCGCCGAGCGCTCCGCCAGGACGCTCTCGATGCCGGAGATGAACTCCATGTAGAAGGGTTCCAGGCCGAGTTGGTGGGCCGGGCGGGCGAGGACCAGTCCGACGGTCTCGCTGCCGGGGGCGCGCCGGGCCAGGCTGCGGGCGGCTCGGTCGGGTACCCAGCCGAGTTCTTCGGCGGCGGCCCGGATCCGCTGCCGGGTGGGCGCGGACACCCCGGGCCTGTCGTTGAGGGCCAGTGATACGGCGCCGGCGGAGACACCCGCGCGGGCGGCGACGTCGCGGATGGTGACGCGTACGCTCATCGCCGTGCCCTCCTGGCAGTGCTCCGGGCGGGGTGCCGGGCCGGGTTCCGGGCAGTGCTCCGGGCCGGGTTCCGGGCGGGGTGCCGGGCCGGCGGCACCGCGGCGCGGGTGCGGTGCCGCCGGACCGTCGCCCTGGGGAGCCGGTTCACTTGCTGGAGCCGGCGGCGAAGCCGGCGTAGATCAGGCGCTGGAGGGCGAGGAAGACCACCAGCGTGGGCAGGATGACCAGGATGGTGCCGGCGGAGATGATCTCCCAGTTGACGCCGAACGGTCCCTGGAAGCGGAACAGTGAGGTGGAGATGGTGCCCAGGTCGCTGGAGGGCATGTAGAGGAAGGGGATGAAGAAGTCGTTGTAGACGGTCACGCCCTTGACGATCACCACGGTGGCGATGGCGGGCTTGAGCATCGGCAGGATGATCCGCCAGTAGATCGTGAAGCTGTTGGCACCGTCGAGGCGGGCGGCTTCGTCGAGGGAGACCGGGATGGAGCGGATGAACTGCAGGAAGATGTAGATCGAGATGATGTCGGTGCCGAGGTAGAGCAGGATCGGCGCCCAGCGGGTGTTGAACGCGCCCAGGTTGTCGATGATCTGGAAGGTCGCCACTTGGGTGGTGACGCTGGGCACCAGGCTCGCCAGCAGGAAGAGCGCCATGACGAGCTTCTTCAGCCGGAAGTCGAAGCGGTCGATGGCGTAGGCGGTCATCGAGCCGATGACCACCGTGCCGGTCACCGAGACCAGCAGGATGAAGGTGGTGTTGAGGAAGGCGGGCAGCATCTTGCCCTGGGTGAAGGCGATGTGGAAGTTCTCGAAGTTGAGCCAGTTGCCCGGCAGGTCGAGCGGGCCGGTGTCGAGGGCCTCCTGACGGGTCTTCAGCGCGGTGAACATGATCACCACGAGCGGGATCAGCACGACGGCGCCGGCCAGGACCAGGGAGAGGTACTTGGCGCCGCCGGCGGCGGCGGACCGGGCGTGGATCCTCCCCGCGGCGCGGGGGTGCCGCGCGGGGGTGACGGGGTCGGTGGTCACGACAGTTCCACCCTCTCCTCCGGCACCAGGCGGCGCTGGATCCAGGTGACGAGCAGGATCAGGACGAGCAGGACGACGGCGCTGGCCGAGGCGAGGCCGTACTTGTCGAACTTGAAGGCCATGTTGATGCTCTGGATGACGAAGGTCTGCGAGCCGTTGGCGCCGCCGGTCATGATGTAGGGGATCTCGAAGACGGCCAGCGAGCCGGAGACGGCGAGGATCGCGCTGAGACTGATGACGGGCTTGATGCTGGGCGCGATGATGTGGCGGAACTGCTGCCAGCGGTTGGCGCCGTCGAGCGCGGCCGCTTCGTAGAGGTGGGGCGGGATGGACTGGATGGCGCCGAGGAACAGCACCAGGTTCAGGCCGGTGTAGCGCCACACCGACACGCCGGCGAGCGACGTGTTGACCAGGTCCGGGTCACCCATCCAGAGGTGCTCGCCGTGGACACCGAGGAGCGCGAGCAGGGAGTCCAGGGTGCCGTGCGGCCGGAAGAAGTAGAGGAAGACGAAGCCGATCGCGACGCCGTTGATCAGGTACGGGAAGAAGAGGATGCCCTTGAAGAGGTTCCGGAACCTGGTGTCGAAGCTCAGCACGGTGGCGAAGTAGAGCGCCAGGCAGATCTGCACCACCGCGGCGATCAGGTAGACGCCGCTGACCAGGAACACCTTGAACAGCTCGGGGCGGGTGAACAGGTCGGTGTAGTTCTCGAACCCGACGTTGTTCTTCTCCGGGCTGATGCCGTCCCAGTCGGTGAAGCTGTAGCCGATCATGTCGCCGATCGGCAGGTAGGTGAAGGTCACCAGCAGCCCGAGCGGCACCAGCAGGTAGAGCCACGGGGTGAACCACCAGTGCCTGCGGACGCCCTCGCGCCGGGCGACGCGGTCCCGGACACCCCTGCGCCGGGCGACGCGGCCCCGGTCGGCCGGGGCGGCGGCGAGGGAGGTCCGCGCGGGGGGCTTTCCGGTGCCCCGGTCCCTCTGCAGTGCAGTCATCTTCGTTCCTTCGTAGGTCCTGGCGTCCGGTGAGCGGCACGGCCCGGCCCCGATGTCAGAGCGGATGGGCCGGGGCCGCGCCGCTCGGTCCCGTGGGTCAGCCGACCGTCTTCTGCGACTCGGACCACTTCTTGTTGAGCTCGGCGAAGTAGCTCTTCTGGTCGCCGGCGGCGGCGCCGCGGGCGACGTCGACCAGCTTCTGCCGGTAGTCCGGGGCGTCCAGGTTGATCTCCGCGCCCTTGTCGATCTTCTTGACCGCGGCCAGCTTCTCCTGGTTCTGGCTGATCATCCGCACGCCCTTCTCGATGAAGGGCTTGAGCGCGCTGGGGAGTTCGGTGCCCTTGACGGAGGAGATGCCCTGCTCGTTCTGAGCGGCACCGGACTTGTTGACGAACCAGTCGATCCAGGCCCGGGCCGCTTCCTGGTTCTTGGAGTGCTTGTTGATCGCGTACTTGTAGTCCGGCTGCAGGACGGTGCACGGAGTGCCGGTCGTCGAGGGGAAGGGCATGTAGCCGATGTCGTCCGGGTTCGCGCCGGCCTTGGAGGCGGCATCGCGCACCTGCGCGATGGACCAGGAGCCGAGGTACATCGACCCGACCTTGCCGGTGGCCAGCAGGACCTTCGAGTTGTCCCAGTTGGTGGTGGTCGGGTCCTCCTCGGAGAGCTTCTCGTGGACGACCGAGTACAGCAGGCTGTCGATGGTGAAGATGTCGTTGCCGCCGGTCCACGGCAGCGGTGTGGTGGCCATGGCGTCCTTGGCCCCGGGGTCGCAGCTCGGGGAGCTGACCGCGTCGGTCCACTGCCGCAGCGGCCAGCCGTCGTGGTAGTTGGTGTAGTACGGGGTGGCGGCGCCCTTGGCCTTGAGGGCCTTCAACGCGGTGACGAACTCCTCCGGCGTCTTCGGCCACTCGGTGACGCCGGCGTCCGCCCAGACCTTCTTGTTGTAGACGAAGCCGGTCACCGTGCCGTAGTTGGCGATGCCGTAGACCTTGCCGGCCACCGTCGAGTAGTCGGTCCACTGGTACTGCTTCGACAGCTCGGCGGCCTCGCCCAACGGCGAGAAGAAGTGGGGGAACTGGGCGATCGACAGGTCCGAGGGGATCGGCAGCACGTCACCGTAGTTCTCGGTGTTCATGCGGATCTTGACTTCGCCCTCGTAGTCCTTCATCCCCTCGAACTTCACCTTGACGTTCGGGTAGACCTTCTTGAACTCGGCGGCGTACTTGTCCAGGATGCCCTCGCCGAGCTGGTCCGTGCGGTTCGTCAGGACCGTGATCGAGCCCGACACCTTGGCCGGGTCGGCGTTGACCGTCGGGACCGAGGAAGCGCCGTCGCCGCCGTTGCTGCTACACGCCGTGAGCACCACCGTGGTCGCGGCCGCGACGGCCACCCATCCTCTTCGCATCTCGCTCATCCTTCGTGCTGATCGTCTTGTGACACGGGGGAGGCAACACCCAGCAGGCCTGGCCGGTCTCCCTGGCTGCTGGACGCTTAACGTAGACGTCACTTCGCCGTCATGTCCATAGAGCGGTCAACATTGATATCCACCAGTTCTGTGTCCAATCAAGGTGCTCTTTACTAAAACATTGCCTAACAAGATATCGAATCGTCCTTGCCGCCCGATCGCGACCGGCGGGCGCTGGACAACGTTGTCGCGGTGGATCAGAATCACCGGGATCGCCCCGGCGGCGCCCCGCCGAGCACTGCGGCGCCCCCCTGTCACACATGCGGAGAAGTTACAATGAGTTACGACATGGCCGCTCCCGCGACGACACCCGGACCTGCTGGGCCGGCCCCGGGCGGCGCCCTGGCGGGACCGCTGATCGCGGCTGTCGACATCGGTGGCACCAAGATCGCGGGCGGCCTGGTCGACACCGACGGCACACTGCTCCACCAGCTCCAGGTGCCCACCCCCGCCGACGGTGACCGGCACGAGCTGATGGCCGCCGTCGACCACGTCCTCGACGACCTCGCCCGCCTCCCCGCCTGGCAGCGCGTCCGGGCCCTCGGCGTCGGCAGCGCCGGCCCCGTCGACATCGCCGCCGGCACCGTCAGCCCGGTCAACCTGCCCGGCTGGCGCGGTTTCCCGCTGCGCTCCGAGGCCGCCGAGCACCCCGCCGTCCGCGGCCTTCCGGTCGTACTCGGCGGCGACGCCGTCGCCATGACCGCGGCCGAACACTGGCGCGGCGCCGCCCGCCCCTTCCGCAACGCACTGTGCCTGGTGGTCTCCACCGGCGTGGGCGCCGGGCTGGTGCTCGACGGCCGCCTGCACACCGGCGCCACCGGCAACGCCGGGCACCTCGGCCACATCAGCATCGACTACCGGGGCCGCCCCTGCCCCTGCGGCTCCCGCGGCTGCCTCGAAGGACTGGCCTCCGGCACCGCCATCGCCCGCACCGCCGCAGAACTCGGCTGGCGGCCAGGCCCGGACGGCGTCGCCACCGCAGGCGCGGTCGCCGTCGCCGCCCGGGCCGGCGACCCGCTCGCCCTGACCGCCTACGACCGCGCCGCCCTGGCGCTGGCTGCCGGGATCGCCGCCACCGCCACCCTCGTCGAGATCGAGGCCGCGGTGATCGGCGGCGGCGTGGCCAGGGCCGGCTCCGTCCTCTTCGACCCGCTCACCCGCCACCTCGCCTCGTACGCCACCCTGTCCTTCGCCCGCGGACTGAGCCTGGTGCCCGCGCACCTGGGCACCGACGCCGGTCTGGTCGGCGCCGCCGCCCTCGCCCTCCCGGCCCTGCCCGCCCACCGCTGACGCCCTTGGCCTTCCCGCCAGCCCGCCGGACGACGGCGCCGACCCGCGCCGGCCCTGCCCTCCGAACCCGGATCCCCACCCGGCCGACCGCCCGGGGATCGGCGGAGAAGGCCCCGCCGCCCGCGAGATGAGCGGCGGGCGCGCGGCGGTCCGCCGGCCGGACGACCTGACAGGATGTACCGGGAACGCGTGCACGCGCGTCGCCGGGCCACCAGCCGTCGGAGGGGAACAGCATGCAGCACCGGGTGACGATCCGAGACGTCGCCGCCCGCGCCGGGGTCTCCGCCGGCGCCGTCTCGCTCGCCCTCAACGACCGGCCCGGCGTCTCGCAGGAGACCCGCCGCCGCATCACCGAAGCCGCCCGCGAACTCGGCTGGTCCCCCAATCTCGCCGCCCGTTCACTGGCCCGCGGTCCCCGGGTGCACACCATCGGCATGGCGATCAGCCGCGAGGCCGTGGCCGAGGGTCTCGACGCCCTCCACATGGCGCTCATCGGCGGCATCGAGAACGTCCTGTCGGAACGCCCCTGCTCCCTGCTGCTCCGCCTCACCGCCAGCAGGGAGATGGAGATCGCCCTCTACAAGCAGTGGTGGCAGTCCGGCCAGGTCAACGGAGCGGTGCTGACCGGGGTGACCGCGGACGACCCCCGGATCGAGCCGACCCACCGTCTGGGCATGCCGGTGGTCGCCGTCACCCACCCCGACCACAGCGGGCCCTTCCCGGCGGTCTGGATGGACGAAGCGGCGGCGATCACGGAGGCCGTGCGCTACCTCGCCGTCCTGGGGCACCGCCGGATCGCGCACATCACGGGCCCGGCCAGGCTCGGCAGCGCGCTGGTCCGCTCGCGGGCGTTCGAGGACGTCGCCGTCGAACTGTCTCTCCAGGACCACCGCCACGTCCCCACCGACCTGTCCGCGCACCAGGGCGCCAGAGCCACCCGGGAACTGCTCGCCTCGGATCGGCCGCCGACCGCGATCGTCTACGACAACGACATCATGGCCGTGGCCGGCCTGGCCGTCGCCGCCGAGTTGAGCCTGCGGGTCCCCGAGGACGTGTCGCTCGTCGCCTGGGACGACTCCGACCTGTGCCAGATCACCAGACCCGGACTGTCCGCCCTCAGTCACGACCCGTTCGCGTTCGGCTCCGAGATCGCGCGGTGCCTGCTCGAACTGCTGGACACCGGACGGGCCGATTCCCGCATCTCCGGTACGCCCGTCCTGGTCCCGCGCGGTACCACCGGCCCGCCGCCGCGCCGGCCGTGAGCCAGGCCCGTGCTCAGGGCCGGGTCGCTGGGAGGGGTGGTGCGGCAGTGCTTCCGCGGGGTGTCAGCTGCGGGGCGGTGTCTTCGTAACCGCCGCTCTTCTGCCCCGAGATCAGCGCCAGCAGGGTCCGGGCGGCGTGCGCGCCGTAGGCGTGGATGTCCCGGGTCAACGCGGTCAGCGCGGGGCGTACCACCTGGACGAGTGGGGAGTCGTCCCAGGCGACGATCGACAGGTCCCCGGGCACCTGGAGTCCGATCTCCTGGGCGACCGACAGGCCGGCCACGGCCATGATGTCGTTGTCGTACAGGATCGCGGTGGGCCGGTCGGGGGTGAGCAGCAGACGCCGCGTCGCCCGCGCACCCTCCACGCCGGTGTAGTCGGTGTGGACGACCGGCGCGGCCTCCAGCCCCAACTCCTGGCACACGGTGGTGAAGGCCTCGTCACGCAGTGAGGTGTGCACCAGGCCGGTGAGCCCGGCGACCCGGCCGACCCGGTGATGGCCCAGCGCCGCGAGGTACTCCAGCGTCTCGCGGATCGCCGCGGCGTCGTCGGACCACACCGGGGTCAGGCCGCCCGAGCCGGACGGGTGACCGATGACGACCGTCGGCAGGCCGAGCTCCTCCAGGGCCGGCACCCGCGCGTCGTCCTCCCGCAGGTCCACCAGAATCGCACCGTCGATCTGCCGCTCGCCCCACCAGCGCCGGTACGCCTCCAGTCCGCGTTCGTGGTCGGAGACCACCTGGAGCGCCAGCGAATAGGAGGCGTCGGACAGGATGTTCTCGATCCCACCGATCAGCTCCATGAAGAACGGCTCGGTCCCCAGCATCCGGGCCGGCCGCGCCAGCGCCAGACCCACCGCCGATGACTTCGCCCCGCTCAGCGCCCGGGCGGCGCTGTTGCGCACGAACCCGATCTCCTCGGCGACCTCCGCGATCCGGGCCCGGGTCGCCTCCGAGACGCCCGGCTGGCCGTTGAGCGCGTTCGAGACGGAGACCTTCGAGACGCCGACGATCTTGGCGATGTCGGCGATCGTCGGCCGTCGCCCGGCCGGGCGCTGCTGCGGGGACACCTGATCCACGAGGACCCTTCTGAACGGCTGGGGCAGACCTTGCGCCCCCAAGCTACTACGGGCCCGGCCGTCCACAGAAGCCGCCCCGGCCTGCTCGGGGCAACCGGTTAATCAGCGGTTGACAGCGAGCGGTGACCACAATGGCGCCCCTCGGAGTGAAGCGGTTAACTCGACGAGCGCCGTAGCCGGACGCGCCGGCGGCCGCCTTCGGCGCGACCGCCGCCGACTCCGGTCGCACCCCCGCGGTCGGAGGTGGCGCGCCAGTGCCGCTCAGCAGGCGGCCTGCCGCACACCAGTGGTCGACCGCAGCTGGCGAACCGGTAAAGGAGCGGCACTTAACTCCACGCTCGTCGTCAACGATCAGCGAGCTCCCGCAGGCTCAATGGCCCGCTCCAGCAGGGACTTCATCGCTCGACTGGGCCCACAAACCTCACCTAACCGGTTTATGGACAGGTTCAGTAGGAGGGGCTACGGTTGCTCCCACCCGCCTTCGGAACCACCCCCACAGCGAATGGAGCCGCACGATGAAGGACGTCACCCAGCTCGACCAGGGCTGGGCCCTGCACCACGCGGGGAGTCGGCTCCCCGCCGCCGTGCCCGGCTGCGTCCACACCGATCTGCTGGCCGCCGGTCTGATCCCGGACCCGTTCCTGGAGGCCAACGAGACCGACGTCGCCTGGGTCAGCCGCCAGGACTGGACCTACACCCTGGACCTGCCCGACCACGGCACCCGGCACGAGCGCACCGACCTGGTCTTCGAAGGGCTCGACACCGCCGCCACCATCACCCTCGGCGGCACGGAACTCGGCTCCACCCGCAACATGCACCGCGGCTACCGCTTCGACGCCACCGGCCTGACCGGCGAGCTGGCGGTGCGCTTCACCAGCGCCTACCGGGAGGCCGAGCGGGTGCGCGCCCTGGTCGGCGACCGCCCCAACGTCTATCCGGAGCCGTTCCAGTACATCCGCAAGATGGCCGCGAGCTTCGGTTGGGACTGGGGCCCGACCCTGCCCGGTGCCGGCATCTGGCGACCGGCCCGGATCGAGCGCTGGTCCACCGCCCGACTGGCCCGGGTGCGCCCGCACACCACCGTCGACGGCGCCACCGGCACCGTCGAACTCCACCTCGACCTGGAGCGCACCACCACCGGCGCGGCCCGCGAGCTCACGGCCACCGCCACCATCGGCGACCACACCGCCACGGTCGCCTTCCCGGTCGGCCAGGACACCGCCGTCATCGTCCTGGACGTCCCCGACCCCGCGCTCTGGTGGCCGCGCGGCCACGGCGACCAGGCCCTGTACGACCTCGACGTGACGCTCGCCGACGCGCAGGGGCCGCTCGACAGCTGGCACCGCCGCGTCGGCTTCCGCACCATCGAGCTCGACACCTCCGACGACGAACACGGCAGCGGCTTCACCCTGGCGGTCAACGGCGTCCGCCTGTTCGTCCGGGGCGTCAACTGGATCCCCGACGACACCCTGGTCAGCCGGGTCACGCCCGAACGCTACCGGGAGCGCCTCACCCGCGCCGCCGAGGCCAACGTCGACCTCGTGCGGGTCTGGGGCGGCGGCATCTACGAGGACGAGGCCTTCTACGACACCTGCGACGAACTCGGCCTGATGGTCTGGCAGGACTTCCTCTTCGCCTGCGCCGCCTACCCCGAGGAGCAGCCGCTGCGCGGCGAGATCGAGGCCGAGGCCCGCGAGAACGTCGTCCGCCTCATGCCGCACCCCTCACTGGTGCTGTGGAACGGCAACAACGAGAACCTCTGGGGCTTCCGCGACTGGGGCTGGGAGACCGAACTCGCCTCGGCCTCCTGGGGCGAGGGCTACTACCTCGGCGTGCTGCCCCGCATCGTCGCCGAACTCGACCCCACCCGCCCCTACACGGCCGGCAGCCCCTGGTCCGGCAGCTGGGACCACCACCCCAACGACGTCGACCACGGCACCCACCACTCCTGGGAGGTGTGGAACCGCCAGGACTACGCCGAGTACCGGGCCACCGTCCCCCGCTTCGTCGCCGAGTTCGGCTGGCAGGCCCCGCCCGCCCACGCCACCCTGCGCCGCGCCCTGCCCACCGAGGAACTGGCCGCCGACTCCCCCGGCATGCTCCACCACCAGAAGGCCGAGGACGGCAACGGCAAGCTCGACCGCGGCGTCGAGCGCCACTTCGACCTCCCCGCCGACTTCGACCGCTGGCACTACCTCACCCAGGTCGTCCAGGCCCGCGCCGTCGCCGCCGGCATCGAGCACTGGCGCTCCCACTGGCCCCGCTGTGCGGGGACCGTCGTCTGGCAGCTCAACGACTGCTGGCCGGTCTCCTCCTGGGCCGCCATCGACGGCGACGGCCGCCTCAAGCCGCTCTGGTACGAGCTGCGCCGCGTCTTCGCCGACCGGCTCATCACCGTCCAGCCGACCACCGACGACGCCGCCCCGACCCTCGCCCTGGCCAACCAGGCAGCCCAGCCCTGGCACACCGTCGTCACCCTGCGCAGGGTCTCCGCCGACGGCACCACCGCCACGACGACCGAACTGCCGGTGACCGTCGAAGCCCGCTCGGTGCTGCGCCTGCCGGTACCGAACGCGCTGGCGCCGACGGCCGGCTCGACCAAGGAGTTCCTGGCCGCCGACGCCGACGACCTGCGTGCGGTGCACTTCCCGGTAGCGGACAAGCACTTCGACTACGCGCGGCCCGAGTTCGACGTGACCGTGAAGCCGGTGGCCGGCGACGACACGGCCCGCGACATCGTGATCACCGCCCACACCCTCGTCCGCGACCTGCTGCTGCAGGCGGACCGGCTGGCACCCGACGCGGTCGCCGACCGAGGCCTCCTGACCCTGCTCGCGGGCGAGCGGGCCCGGATCCGGATCACCGGAGCCCCCGGCATCGACGCCGACACCGCCCGCGCCGCCCTGTACTGCGTGGAACCCGCGTGACCAGGTCCACCTGACGCGCCGCTGACGGCTCGCTGCTACCGGGCTCCCACCGCCGGCAGCAGCGAGCCGCCAAGCGCTTCGCCGCCCCCACCATGGTCGACGCCACCACCTGGCAGAGCAGCGGCGTCACCTGCCCCTGACCCACACACACCCGGGTGCCGCCGGGCCGCGCCGCTCCCGACGCGGTCGCGGGCCGCCGTACTCGCGGGCCGCGACCGCTCCCCGACCCTGCCGAGGGGCACCGGTCTTGATCGGCCGGCGGGCCGGCGCTGCCGCGCACGCCGGGCGGCGGCCGTACGGGGCGGGGGCGGGGGCGGTTCACCGGCGGGGGCGGTTTCCGCGGGCGGGGGCGGTTCGTGCCCGTTCGGACACGGGGCGGTTGCGCCCGTGCGCAGGAGTTGGCGCCGCGCGCTGCCCTTTCGCCCGACGGTCTGGACGGGCCCGACGGCCGCGATCGAGCATCTGGTGATCCATCGTCACCTCGCCGCCCCGTCAGCGGCGTTGCCACCGGCTGCCGATCACCGTGGAGGACCGCCGTGCAGCACCGTTCCCGCCCCACCCCCAAGGCGCTCGGCGCGGGCGCCGCCCTGAGCCTGGCGCTGGCGCTCACCCTGAGCGCCGCACCGGCCCTGGCCGCGCCCCCGGGCCCGGGGGCCGAACGCGATCCCGTCCCCGCCCTGGTGGCCGGGGAGGGCACCGCCGCCCCTCAGCTGGTGACCGGACTGGCGGAGGCCGCGCCCGGCGGCGCGGGCGAGGCGGCACGGGCCCATCTCGCGGCCCACCCCGACCGCTACCGGATCGACCCGGCGCAGCTGGCCGAGCTCGCCGTCGAGCGGACCGCCGCGGACCGGCGCACCGTCAGGTTCCAGCAGTACCACGGCGGCGTACCGGTCCTCGGCGGGCAGTACCTGGTACGCCTGGTGGGCGACGGAGCCGGTCAGCGGGTGGAGTCGGCCGGCGGCAAGTACTTCACCGGGCTGACCGCGCCGACCACCGCCGCCGTCCCGGCCGCGACGCTGCGCCGACTGGCACTCGACTCGCTGACCGACCAGCGCGCCCGGACCGCGGCCACCGCCGAGGACCGCGGCCCCGTCGTCCTGCCCGGCGGCGCCGGGCGCCTCGCCCAGCACTTCACCGTACGCTCCACCGACCCGGCGACCGGGGGCCCGCTGGTCCGCGAGGTCTACGTGGACGCCATCCGCGGCGTGGTCGCCCTCGCCCATGACGCCCGGAGCCCGTACCGGGCGGCGGACGCCGGTACCGGTGCCGCCCGTGGCGCGGCAGCGGCCGCCGCACCCACCGGGCCGGCCGGCGAACCCGCCACCGGCAGCGCGCCCGACCTCCTCGGCCGCACCGTGCCGGTCAACATCGCCCGTCAGTCCGACGGCGGTTACCGGCTCGTCGACCTCACCCGGCCCGCCACCATCTCCACCTACGACGGGACCGGCCGCGACTACCGCGAGTTCGGCCGGCTGCCCGCCGACGCCCTCCCGGTCACCTCCCCCGGCCCCGACTTCCCGGCCGCCACCGGTACCAGCGGCGCCACCGACGCCCACGTCAACGCCGGTACGGTGTACGACTTCTACCGCGACCGGCTCGGCCGGGACGGCCTGGACGGCAAGGGCAGCCCGATCACCTCCGTGGTGAACGTGAGCAACGGCGGCAGGCCCTTCCCGAACGCCTCCTGGGACGGGCAGAAGATGGTCTACGGCAACGGCGACGCCACGCACCGCCAGTTCGCCGCCGCCCTGGACGTGGCCGGCCACGAGATGACCCACGGCGTCATCCAGCACACCGCCGACCTGGAGTACTCCGGGCAGTCCGGGGCGATGAACGAGGCGCTGGCCGACTACTTCGGCAACGCCATCGAGGTCACCGCCCGCGGCATCGCGATGACCGACCCCGGGGCCGCGCTTCTCGGCGAGAGCCTCTGCCTCACCGGCACCCCCGAGGCCTGCGCGGGCCGTCGGCTCGACGACCGCCGCACCACCGTGGACGACTACCTCGGCGCCGGGCTCGAACTCGACAGCGGCGGCGTGCACCTCAACTCCACCATCTTCGGCGGCGCCCTGTGGGACCTCCGCCGCACCCTCGACCCGCTCACCGCCGACCGGCTCGTCTACCGCGCCCTCGCCGAATTCCTCACCCCGCTGGACGACTTCGTCGACGGCCGCAACGCCGTCCTGGCCGCCGGCCGCTCGCTCGGCCTCGGCCGGGCCGAACTCCGCACGGTCGCCGCCGCGTTCGACGCGCACGGGATCCGCGCCGGCTGGCAGAGCCGGGTCCGTACGGACAGCCGCCCGCTGCTGCGCGGCGCCATGGCCCCGACCGGGCCGGCCGCGGGCGGGGGCCACTGGGTGATGGGCAGCACCAGCGGCCCCGTCGGAGGAGCCGTCCCCCTCTACACCGGCTCCACCACCGCACCCTCCACCCCGACCCGGCTCAGCCCGGAGGACGAGCGGATCCACGGCTGGGCCGCCACCGACGGCACCTCCGCCGCCTGGCTGGCGATCGGACTGGACGACACCGGCACCTGGGGCACCGAGGTGCTGACCCGCTCGCTGTCCGGCGGCCCGGTCCGCAGCCTCTTCAAGTCCTCGGCCCAGTCGCCCGTCAGCGTCCAGGTCTCCGGCACGGACATCGCCTTCGTGCTGACCGACGGCGACACCGGCCGCAGCCGGGCGATGCTCTCCCACGACGGCGCCCCGCCGGTGGAACTCCCGCTGCCCGAGGGCCACGACCTGGTGCCGTACACGAGTTCCTCCCTCTCCCTCAGGAACGGCCTGCTCGGCTGGCTCGAAACCTGGACGACCGGCGAGTCGACCGTCCAGGCCCCGACCGTCCACTCGATCGCCGCCGGCCGGACCACCGCCCAGTACCCGGTGAGCACCGCCAACGGCGCCGAGGCCCCGTTCCTCGACTCCCCGACGCTCGCCGGCGACCGGCTGCTCTGGACGCAGACCGCGCCCGGGCACCCCGGCGGCGGGGCCATCCGCTCCGGCGCGCTGAACGGCTCGGGCGTCGGCGAGCTGCTGCCGGCCGGCTCGCCGCTCGCCCCGGCCGACCTGGCGATCACCGCCACCGACCGGGCCGTCACCTTCCAGCAGCGCGGCGACAAGCCGGCCGACGGCTGGTCCAACGCCGCGCTGCCGAAGCTGTACCAGCTCCCCGTCACCGGCGGCACCCCCGTGCGCGTCTCCTGCAACCGGGGCACCCAGTTCCACCCCGCCGCCGACCAGGGCAACCGGGTCGTCTGGCTCGACGCCACCACCGGCGGCAGCGACCTCGTGACCCGCGACCGGCCCGCCGCCGCCTGCTGACCCGACCCGCCGTCCACACCGCTGCGCCGTTCGCCCCTATCCCCGGGGCGAACGGCGCAGCGGCGTGTAGACCGGAAATCCTTCGGCGCCGGACGGTGAGAGACCGTCATTTGAGGCAGTGAAGACCGGAAGATTTCCCGTCTCGCCTCGGTTGTCGCCCCGTCATCGGCCGACCGGAGCACCGGCGAGGACGCCCGCAGCATCGCCCCGGCGTGACCTGCGGAGCAACGGACACGGCGTCGGACCGCCCCCGACGGGCGACGACGGGTGGACGGCTTCCGCCGGACCGGCGGAGACATCCGGTCCGCCGCCCGTAGGCTGGGGCCCGCGGCGCCGTCGGGGGGCGGAGCGTGCCGCGCACAGAGTCGACCGAGGAGCCGAGCATGGACAGGCGCAGGGTGGTCGTGACCGGGGCGACCTTCCCGGACCAGGTGGTACGGAAGCTGGAAGCCGGCGGGTTCGCCGTCGAGTCGCTCCCCGGCGACCTGGACGAGGACAAGGTGGTCCAGGCGCTGCACGGCGCCTGGGGCTACGTACTGGGCGGGTCGGAGGTGATGTCCGCGCGCGCGTGGGACCGGCTGCCGGACCTCGCGGTGGCCTGCTTCATGGGCACCGGCTACGGCTCCTTCATGGAACTGCCCGAGGGTGCTTCGCCGACCCGGTTCTGCTACACCCCGCACGCCAACGCGGTGGCCGTCGCGGAGTTCACCGTCGCTCAGATGCTCGACCTGGTCCGCGGGGTGACCCGCCGGGTGACGGGCGTGCGGGCGGGGCTGTGGAGCGAGGACGCGACGCCCTCGCTGGTCGGCGCCCGACTCGGGGTGGCCGGCATGGGCCACATCGGCCGCGAGGTGGCCCGGATGGCGCACGCCGCGTTCGGCATGGAGGTCCTGTACTGGAACCGCACGCACCGCCCGGAGCTCGACGGGCTGCCCTACACGGCGGTCGCCTCCCTGGACGACCTGTTCGAGGCCGCCGAGGTCGTGACCCTGCACTTCCCCCACCAGCCGGGCGTCAACGACGGCGTGATCGGCGCACGGCAGTTGACGGCGCTGGGCCCCGACGGCTTCCTGATCAACACCGCCCGCGCCGCCCTCGTCGACCCCGACGCCCTGCGCACCGCGCTCGCCGAGGGCCTGATCGCCGGCGCGGCCTTCGACGGCTACTACACCGAACCGACGCCGGACCCGGCCGAGGACCCGTACGGACTGCTGGAGTTCGTCCCGGACCGGCTGCTGGTCACACCCCACTGCGCCTACCTCAGCACCCAGGCCGTCCGGCGCATGGCCGACATGGCCGCGGAGAACCTGCTCTCCGTCGCCCGGGGCGACGAACCCCGCTACCCCGCCACGGCCGGGTAGCGCGCCGCGCCGTGCGGACGGGACGCGGCGGGCAGGTGGCCGGTCCCGGGCGCGGGATGCCTTCGACGACCCCGGTGACGGTCCACCCTCGCCCGCCGCGGACCGGGCCGCCGGCTCGCGGCGACACCCGGACCGCGGCGGGCTCCTCCCCGGCCCCTAGCGAACGACCTCGTAGCTCAGCGCCGGGAACGGGAAGTCGGCCCAGTGCAGGCTGCCCAGCACGTAGGACAGGTCGCTCGGCTTGCCGGGCAGGCCGGTCCGGCAGTCGGCGGTGAAGTAGACCCTGATGTTCACCTCGGTGAAGTCCACCGCGGACAGTGCGGGGGACGGCAGCGCGCGGCAGCCGGTGCTGCCGGTGTCGACCGGGAACCTGGTGCCCGTCAGGTCGGCTCCGGTGGCGAAGTAGGCCACCGGGGCGTGCGGGAGTTCGACGGCAGCGGCGGGCTGGGCGAGAGCTCCGCCCAGCAGCAGGGCGGCCGCGGTGGCGGCGACGGCGGTGAGGCGCTTCAGGTGGACGGTCATCGCGGGACTCCTCCTCGAAAGGTCTTCCTACGGTGCGGTCAAGCTCATTGCATCTTCAACTACGCCTGCCACCCGTGCCAAGACCACCCGGGAACCAGCCCTCCCCCCAACGCCGGTAGGCGGCCGCGGCGATGAGCACACCCGGTGCCCACCGCCGCGGCCGCCTACCGGCGCCACGCGCCGGGGGTCACCGCAACGTGGGCAGCGAGGCGTAGCAGTGGAACATGTCCTTGGTGGCCGAGACCATGACGTCACCGGTCCGCGGGCCGACGACGCCGTCCTGGTCCAGGCTCGCCCACCGCTGGATGGCCACGATCGCCCCGTAGGTGTCCGGCCCGAAGGAGCCGTCCACCGCGATCTCGTGGTAGCCGGTCTGGTACTGCAGCGAGTTGGAGGTCTGCTGCACGCACTTCACGCTGGCGTACGTGTTGCTCTTGCCGTAGCCGACCCAGAGGGAGCCGGAGTTGGGCACCGCGTGTGCGCTGCCGCCCATCACACCGACGGTGAGCAGGGCCGCGGCAGCGGAGACGAGCGCGCCGCGCCGCTTCAGGGAGATGCTGTTCAAGGGAACCCCAGATTCTTCGAGATACGGGCTGTGTGTCGGATGTCCGGCGGTGCGGTCGGCGCGGCGGCGGCCGGGCCGTTCCCCGAATGGTCGCCGCTGACCGGCCGTCATGCCGCCGAGCGCCGCCGAGGCCGGGCCGGGAGGCCAGGCCCGGGGCGCACGGCGCCGAGCACCGTGCCCCGTCCCCGTCCCCGTCCCCCGTGCCCGCCGCCGGTCCCCCCGGCACCGGCGGGCTGCCACCGGACATGAAGATCACCCTAGGCCCGCTCACACCCTCCCGAGGGCGATCGGACGGCGGATGGACCGGGTCCGCGCGGCGTCCCATGATCGTCTCATCGCG
The DNA here is from genome assembly GCF_040630835.1 of Kitasatospora sp. NPDC005751. Classification (NCBI taxonomy): domain Bacteria; kingdom Bacillati; phylum Actinomycetota; class Actinomycetes; order Kitasatosporales; family Streptomycetaceae; genus Kitasatospora; species Kitasatospora sp. NPDC005751. The sequence goes on along the minus strand of NZ_JBEXYC010000019.1, from coordinate 6,913 downwards.
CTGACCTGGCTCTTGGGACGCCGGACGGGCCCGCGACGAAGACGTCTCCATTTGCACGGACCGGTCCGGGTGTCCCCTGGCGCAGGTCCCCCGGAGCCGAACCGGCCCCCGGCCGGGAGAGCCGACAGCGTCACCACGCCGATCGGGAGCCGTCAGCCCTCCGGGGCCCCGTTCGCCCGCCGCGGCCGGAGCCCGGGTATCAGCCGCGCGAGCTCCTGCCCGTCCACGCCCTCCACCTCGACGGCGCCGTTCACCCAAAGCGCGAGATGGGCGAACCGGGGTGCCCGCCACACCAGTTCGGCTGCCGGATCGCCCTCGCCGTCGGAGCGCCCGATCCGCAGGTCGGGAAGCACGAGGCTGTCGAGCCCCGGCAGGACCGGGGACTCCGCGAGCGCCGAGAACACCTCGAACGAGGTGGCGTCGAACTCCGATCCGCCGAGGTCCAGGTGCGTGAGTCCGGGGTACCCGGCGGGCGTCAGCTCGTCGAGCTGCTCGACGGGGCAGCTCGCGCCGTAGACATCGCACCCGATCTCCACCACCAGGGACGCCACGCCCGGTGTCCGCCCGAGGTCGAACACGGCGCCGTCGGACGTCGCCGGGCCGTTGACCCGGAGCCGGGTCAGGCCGTCGTGGTCGATGGCGTCGAAGAGGAAGGCCCCGTCGAGTTCCAGACTGCGCAGCGCGGGCAGGGCCTCCCATGGCGCCGTCCGCACCAGGGCGCTGTGATGGTGGTCCATCGGGTCGATCCGACCGCCCGTCGACGTCTCGCCGTCCTCGTACAGGTACTCGAAGCCGTAGCCGAAGCGCAGGTGCTCCAGCCGGGGGCGGGGGTGGCCCGCCAGTGAGCGGGCCGCGTGCTCGGCGGAGTGGTGGTAGTCGGTGAGGCGCAGGTCGAGCGTGCGCAGCCGGTGGGTGACCGGATGGGACAGCAGGGCGTCGATCAGTGCGCCCTCCCAGCGTTCGGCATCGGTGAGGTCGACAGCCGCGGCGTGGGGGTGGTCGGCGAGGAGCCGTTCGAGTAGCTCCCGGCGGCCGGACGGCGTGCGCCCGGTGAGGGCGAACCACGCCTCGTCGACGAAGCCGCGGCGCCAGGTGAACCGCCAGGAGCCGTCCGTGCGCAGCCCGTCGAGGCCGAGCCGCCGTTCGACCTCCCCGTAGGCGGCGGCGACCCCGGCGTGGTCCGCGCCGGCGGTCTCGGACGCGTGCTCCAGGCGGATCGCCGCACTCCGCGGGTCGCCCGCCGCGCTCAGCAGGTCCGCGTGGGCGAGCCACTCCTCCCAGCCGTCCGTCGCAGGCGCGTCCGTCACAGCGAAGAAGTGCATGCCGTTCTCCAGGACCTCGGGGTCTGTCGGTCGCCGACGGCACTCTAGGCGTGGCGACCGACAGACCCCGCGGGGGCCGGCGGCGGGGCGGGCGGGACGGCCGGCGCGGCAGGCGCCGTCGTACCGGTGCAGGACGCCCGAGCGGGCCCGCCCGCCGTGGTCACCGTGCTCGGCGGACGGCTCCGGGGAGGCACCGCGGCCGGTCGGGGCCGCCCCGGGGCTGGGTCACTTCCGCCAGAACAGGTGGTGCGTCACGCCGCTGGAGCTGGGCACGACGTCCAGGTGGAAGCGGTCGAGCAGCTCGTCGGGGGACTCCCAGAGCCGCAGGCCGGACCCGAGCTTCAGCGGCGAGACCGCCACGTGCAGGGTGTCGACGAGGTCGGCGTCGAGGAACTCCCGGACGGTGGTGACTCCCCCGCCGAGCCGGACGTCCTTGCCCTGCGCCGCCTCCCGCGCCTGCTCCAGGACCGTGGCCGGGTCGCCGTCGACGAAGTGGAACGTGGTGTCGGAGAGCGTGAACGACGGCCGCGTGTGGTGGGTCATGACGAACACCGGGGTGCGGAACGGCGGCTCGTCACCCCACCAGCCGCGCCACTCGTGGTCCTGCCAGGGCCCGCGCTGGGGCCCGAACTTGTTGCGGCCCATGATCTCGGCCCCGATGTTGCGGGGGTAGTCGCGGGTGAAGTAGTCGTCGAGACCCCGGCTGCCCCCGGGGTCGGTGCGCATCGGCCAGCTCGCCGTCGCGCCGGCCCAGGAGAACAGCCGCTCGGGGTGGTCGAAGCCGAACGGGCGCTCGAAGCTCTGGTCCTCGCCGGCCGCGACGCCGTCACTCGAGACGACGAAGTTCTGGACTCTCAGCAGTTGCGTCATGTGTGTTCCTCCAGTGGTTCCTGCCGGACGACGACGGTGCGGCTCCCGGGCGCGGGACAGACACGGCGGCAGTCTTGCAGGCGCCACCGACAATCGCGCCGAACCGCACCGGTCGGCGGCGGGCCGCTGCGGCTGCCCGGCTCACCCGAGGACCAGCGGCACCTTCGTCCACGGTGCCCCGTGCGCCCCGAGTGCCGTCCGCTCCGCCGGGGTCGCGGCCCGCCGCCCGGTGCCGACCAGCAACGCGTCCGCGTCCGCGAACGAGGCCGGGAACGCTCCTCCGGCGATCCGCTCCAGCAACCGACGCGCCCCGGCCAGCCCCTCGGCGGGCGGGCCCGGCAGGTGCGGCAGGTGAGCGACCAGATCGAGGTGGTGCAGCGTCCACTCCAGCACGTAGGCGTCCAGGTAGTCACCGGCGGTCAGCACCTGCCCCTGGGTCGCCACCCGCAGCCGCGGGTCGGCGAGTTCGGCGGCGCGCCCCGCCGCGGAGCCGACGTCGTCGAGGTGGAGGCGGAGCAGCCCCGGGTCCCCGTAGGCGGCGGCCAGCCGGACGGTCAGCGCGTCCAACGGGTCCTGGCCGTCAGGCGGTTCGGCGGACACCTACCAGTACGACGCCGCGTCCCGGGTCGGCTCCGCGGGGGACGGGGTGACCAGGGTGATCAGCACGTCCTGGGCGTCGATCACCAGATGGCACACCAAGTCCCGCACCAGCCACCCGGCACAACCCGACGGCTCGGCGAAGTCCTCCTCCGCGAGCCCGTCCACCGCGGCCCGCAGCGCCGCCCATGACCGTCCGAAGAGATCCACGCCCGCAAGCTACCACCGCCCCCGCCCGGGCCGCCGGAACCGGCGACGGGTGGAGCGGGAGTGGGCCGACCGCCTGCCCGCGCACCCGCGGCGAAGCCTTCTCGGCGCGGAATGCGGCGGCGGTGCCCTACTCGGTCGGTGCCCTACTCGGTCCAGACGAGCACGGCCTGCCGGTAGCGGGCCGCCGTCCGGAGGAAGTCGGCGAGGGCCCGGTAGTGGCCGGAGGCGAGGTGCGGAGCGTCCTCCTCCGTCCAGCCGGCGGGCAGCGCGACAGCGGCGGCGAGTTCCGCCGGGTCGACCCCGTCGACCAGGGCGCCGGGGGACAAAGCCGTGAGCGCGTCCGCGCCGGCGCGGACCTGTTCGGGGGTCAGGCAGCGCGGCGGGCCGTAGCACCGGTCCCCCGCGTCGGGGAGCTCGTCCTCCCCGTGGACGACGGCGACCGGGAGGGCGTGGCGGCGGAGCAGGAAGCCGAGTACGTGCCCGGCCCGTCCGGTCTCGTGCAGCCGCTCCGGGGCGGCCGCCCCGCCCCCGTCGAGCTCGGCGACCCGTGCCCGCGCCCGGTCCGGCTCGGCCGCCGCGCGCCGCAACTGGTCGGCGCTCGCCGGAGACAGCGCCCGTTCATTCCCAGGACCGTGAGCCTGGAGCCTGACGGTTCGGCGTCCCTGCGGGGAGAGCGGGCGGTCGCGGTGGATGGCCTGCACCCGCGTCAACTCCCGGGCGATGCGGCGGTCGTGGGACAGTCGTGGTGATGGGGTGGCAGGCACACGACGTTCAGGACCGGCTCCTCGTCGTCCACGGTCTCGAAGGTGAAGACGGCGCCGGAGGGTTCGGCCTCGACCGAGCGCTGACCCTCGAAGGTGAGTGCCGGGTACGGCCGCCAAGGACAACCGGCCCGGTCCAGGGCGGCGATGACGTCGGTGTAGTACGGCTGTCCGGGAAGGGCCGGTCGGCCGGCCAGTGCGGGTGGGAGGTCGATGACTTCACGCCAGGTCTGGAGGCAGACGAGCACGACGGCTCCGCAGCGGCACACCGCCAGTTCCAGGTCCCCGTAGCCGACCAGTCGGGGCCACTCGTGACGGTCCCCGACGGCGCCCACCCACGGCTCGCCGTACTCTGCGATCACGGAGGCCAGGGTCACCCCGTTCGCGACCGGCCCCAGGTGCCCGGTCCGCGCCAGGCCGGTCAGGACATCGAGTATCTCCACGACGGCGGAGCCTGTCACCTGCGGCGATGGCTGTCCAATCGGTTGACCGGCCCCGGACGGCCGCGCCCGACCCGGAGCGAACGGCCGAGCGGTTCCCCACACGGGAGGCTCGTGGACGCGGGCCCACCGCAAGGGGTCGACACGCAGCCGGTGGGCGCGTGCCACAGTGAAACCGATGCCCGGCAACGGTGGTGACGCCGACTCGGCGACCTCCGTGTTCCCGGTTCCCGGATGCCGGCCGATCCTCGTGGACTCCCGAACCGGATTCTGCGGGTTCTCCTCGCTCGCGGAGCGGGAGAGGTGGCGGGTCGCCGGCCGATCGTTCGGCGCAGGCCGGCGCGGACGGCCAACGACGCGGTGACGGCGGCCCGTTCAGGCGGCGGGCGCGGTGGAGGTCGGCCGAGCCGGAGGTCAGCCGAGCCAGACGTCAGCCGAGCCAGACGATGTCGAGGACGTACAGGCGCTCGGCCAGGCGGTTGACCGAGTAGACCAGGCTGAGCTGGCCGACGGAGGCGCAGCGCAGGTCCTCGCCTTCGAGGTCGGTGGCGTCCCACTGCGGCCATCCCCAGGGGGTGCAGGAGGCGATGTCGAGCAGGTCGCGGACCGTCAGCCGCGCGTGTCGGGGCAGGTCGACGAAGGTCTTGGCCGCCTGCGGGGACAGGCGGGCCGGCCAGACCCGGTCGGTCACGGGTTCGTCCCGGTGAGGTCGGCGAGGTCGATGCCGTCCTCGTCGTCCAGGCCGGCGGCGGCGAACGCGTCGACCGCCGGTGCGCTGTCCAGGCGGAACCGCCAGGTGCGGACCACCTCGTGCAACGGGGAAAGGTCGTAGGTCTGGCGGGAATCCTCCAGCGCCTTCGCCCAGTCCCGCTCGAACGCCGGCAGCCACCGGGCGGACCGCTCGGGCGGCTCGGCGTGGATGCGGACGAGCAGTTGGGCGGCGGCGCGAGGCGCCGGGGCCGACGGCGGGGCGGGCAGGTGGTCGGGCTGGGCGCTCAAGAGGTCCTCCACTTCGTCGTCGGTCACGGTACGGCAATCGGTGGGCGCGAGGGCGGGGCCGCTACCGGATTCCCTCCTGGTTGGCCGATTCGCGTGTGTCCCGAGCCGTCGGTCCGGCCTGCCCCGGGTCCGGCGGTCCGGGGCGTGCTCGTCCGCCCCGGTGCCCCAGAGGGCGCGCCGCCGCGTCGAGTTGCCCCGCGCCGTACGGGTCGCGAGTCCGCGCCCCTGCCCCGCCGCCCGGGGGCCCCGGCGCGGACGCGACAACCCCCGTGCCGCTGCTGCCGCTCACGAATCTCACCCACCGGACCGCTGACACCCGAACCGCCGCGGGGGCGGCGGACCGCACCGTCGGGGTGTGCGGCGACTCTTCGGCGGCGTACGCCCCTCCACGGTGTCGGATGCCTCCGGCAGCGGTCGACACTCGACCGGTCCGTCGAGCAACACCCCTCCGGTAAACGGGAGATGGGGCGCGGACAGGGGTGCCGTTCAAGCACCGCGTCGGGTGCCGGGAACCCTGGTCGGCCTCCTCCGCCAACACCCGCCCGCCCTCCGCGCGTTCGCTTCCACACCGGGTTCCACCGAGGTAAGGCCACGCACCGTCGGCACCCCGTGCGATGGAACATTCCGCAATCCTCGTACACCCCGCCCGGCTAGCCGTACATTCACTGCACGACTGGTGACGGACTACGCGTAGGAGTGGTTGTGGGAAACGGGAGCACTTTCGGTACGGACAGCGGTGTGGGATCGACGATTTCGCTGTTGGAGGGGAGACTGCCCGCAGTGCGGGACCGGCTCGCCCGGGCGGAGCAGGAACTCGCCGCCGCCAGGGCCGAGGAGGAGGCGGTGGCCAAGGCGCTGGCGGGCCTGCGAGGGCTCGCCGGCGTGTCGATCGGTGCCGGGGGCGAGTCGGGCGCCCCCGAGGCGCAGCCGGTTTCGGCCGAGGCACCGCAGGAGGAGGCCGCGGCGACGGAGCCGACCCCGGCGGCGCCGGCTCCGGCGGAGGCGCCCGCTGCCCCGGCCACGCCTGCCGCTCCGGAGGCGTCCACCGCTCCGACGGCGAAGGCGCGGAGCAGGAAGCCGGCAGCCGCCAAGAAGGCGGTGGCGGCGAAGAGTGCCGCGTCCGATGCGGAGCAGGCGGCGCCGTCGTCGGCCCCCGGCAAGAAGCGGACCGCGACGAAGGCGGCGGCCAAGGACAGCGGGCCCAAGCCCACGGTGAAGCGGACGCCTGCCAAGAAGGCCACGTCGACTCCGGCGGCGGCCCCCGCCAAGAAGGCGGCCCCGGCTCCGGCGACCACCGCCAAGAAGGCCGCACCGGCGGCGGCCCCGGCCAAGAAGGCCGCACCGGCTCCGGCGACCGCCACCGAGGGCAAGACCGCCTCGACGGACCGCCGGCGCCAGGTGGCGGACGCGGACACCGTGGTGGCGGTGCTCGCGAAGGCCGAGGCCCCGCTGCGCGCCCGCGAGGTCACCGAACTGCTGGGCCTGGAAACGCACGAGGGCAACATCAACACGATCCGCACCAGGCTGGAGCGTCTCGCCAAGGCCGGCCGCGCGCAGCGGCCCGAGCGCGGCCTCTACACGGCCGTCGCCGGGGCGAAGGCCTGACCGCCGGACGGGGGCGCCGACCCGGCCCTGGACACCAAGCCGGAGCTGCTCGGGCAGCGCGGCGGCGCGTTCTACTCCGAGGCCGCCGTCCAGCTGATCGCCGCCCTGC
>NZ_JBEXYC010000018.1:0-134297 GCF_040630835.1 Kitasatospora sp. NPDC005751 | reverse complement strand
ACATTCCGAACCCGGAAGCTAAGCCTCACAGCGCCGATGGTACTGCAGGGGGGACCCTGTGGGAGAGTAGGACGCCGCCGAACAATCATTCCAAAAAGACCCCCTCCCGTTCGGGAGGGGGTCTTTTTGCGTTAACGTCTCCCCAGCACAACCCGCTCGGTGGAGAGGCGCGAACCGTTGCAGAACCTGACTCTTACCTGGCAGTCCGCCGGGGGCGCCGCGGTCGCTCTCTACGGAGGCGCGTACGCGGCCGCCCGGGTGCGGCGCGCACCGCTGTCGGCGCTGCTGCGGGAGGCCGGCACCTTGCTGGCGCTGTTCGCGCTCTGGCAGCTGGTGGGGCACCTCTCGCTGATGAGCGCCGAGCACGCGCTGGACCGGGCGAGCTGGATCCACCGGACGGAGCTGGCGATCGGCCTGCCGGACGAGGCCTCCTGGCAGGCCGCCGTGACCTCGTGTCCGGCCGTGGTGAAGGCGGCGAACTACTACTACGCGTCGATGCACTTCACCGTGATGATCGCGGTGCTGCTCTGGGTCTTCGTGCGGCACCGGGCCCGCTACCCGTGGGTGCGGAACACGGTCGTGATCACGACGGCGATCTGCCTGGCGGTGCAGTTCATCCCGGTGGCGCCGCCCCGGATGCTGCCGCAGGAGGGGTTCGTCGACGTCGCGGCCGAGTACGGGCAGTCGGTGTACGGCGGCGCGGTCGGCGGGATGGTCAAGGTCGCCCAGCTGTCGGCGATGCCGTCGGTGCACGTGGCCTGGTGCGTGCTGGCGGCGGTCGCGGTGATCAGGGTGTCGTCGAGCCCGCTGCGCTGGCTGGTGGTCCTGCACCCGGTGCTGACCGTCGCGGTGGTGGTGGTCACGGCCAACCACTTCTGGGCGGACGGCCTGGTGGCCGTGGTGATCCTGCTCTTCGCGTACGCGGTCCAGGCGGCCTGCGGCCGCCGGCGGGCCCGCCGGGCGTCGCCCGGCCCGGACGCCGAGGTGGCCGGAGCCCAGGCCGGGGAGCACGTCACCACCGGGAGCTGACCGGGGCGCGAGCAGCACGGGCCGGTGGGCCGGACCTCCCCGGAAGGGAGGTCCGGCCCACCGGCGTTCGCGTGTCGGGTGTTACTTGACCGGCAGTGCCACCCGGCCCCACGCGCTGTTGGTCATGGCCGCGGTGGCCCAGTACCAGGCGACCAGCCCGGAGGCCGCGGCGACCCAGCCGGCGAACTTGGCGAGCCCGCCGGAGGTGGCGAAGGTCGCGATGGCGGAGAGCACCAGGGAGACGGTCAGCAGGCCGTACACCGCGCGGCTGAACCAGCCGGCCTTCCAGCTCGCGGCGGTGAGGGTGAGCGCGAGCAGGGCCCAGAGCAGCAGGAACAGGCCAGCCGCGTTCTTGCCCGCCCCGCCGGCGGCCGACCAGGTGGCCCAGAAGGCGCCCAGGCTGGTGAAGGCCGTGCCGGTGAAGCCCTCGCCGGCACGGAGCTGCCAGAGGCCGGCGATGAACAGGGTGAGGCCGCCGAGGAGGTGGGCGAGACGGGCGGAGTCCCCGACCCCGGTGCCACTGAAGATGCCAGTGGAGAGGAGGCCGTAGGCGAGGAGGGTCAGGCCGAGGGCGAGGTAACCGAGGTTCCCCGCGTCGGCTCCGGTGGAGCGGGCGTTCAGTGCCCCGGTAGCTTCGTTGCTCACCGGAGGCTCCTTTCACTCTGGGCGCGCGCAGGGCGCTGTGAACCGCAGGAGGATGTTCGATGAGGTGGATGCGCGCGACCGCGCCGAGGGCGCACCACAGGAGGGTGCGACGGCTGCGGTCAGAATGATGGGCCAGCGTGAAGAACTGCTGGTCGTGTCCCCGCCGGGGGATTCCCCGGTGAGATCGGTGTACCCGGCCGGACCAGCTTGTACCCTTGTGAATCACACAATTTGTGGCGTCGTCAGCTGTGGAACGCTCATGGTTGGACCCCGGGTGAGCAGACTCGGTCAGCCCGGGCGCTGGGTGGGGACGCGCAGGGTGAGGATCGCCATGTCGTCGGACGGCGGCTCCGGCGCGAAGCGTTCGACCGCCCGCTGCACGCGCAGGGCTACCGCACCGGCCGTCAGCCCGGTACAGCCGGTGAGCACCTCGGCCAGGCCGTCGTCGCCCAGCATCCGCGACCCCTCGCGGCGTTCGGTCACGCCGTCGGTGACGCAGAGCAGGACCTCGCCGGGGGAGAGCACCAAGTGCTCTGCGGTCAGGTCGAGTTCCTCCATCACGCCGAGCAGCGGCTGCGGGGTGGCGGCCCGGTCGACCTGGCCGTCGGTGCGCAGCCGCAGCGGCAGCGGGTGGCCGGCGCAGACCATGGACAGCTCGGTGCTGCCGTCCGGTCGGGGCGTGAGCTCGCCGTAGAGCAGGGTGAGGAAGCGGCTGCGTGAACCCTCGTCCAGGATGGCCGCGTTGAGCCTGCTGAGGACCTGTGGGGCGTCCAGTCCCTCGCGGGCGAGCAGCCGCAGCGAGTGCCGGGCCAGGCCGGTGACGGAGGCGGCCTCGGGACCGGTGCCGCAGACGTCGCCGATGGCGAAGCCGTAGGTGCCCTCGCGGATGGTGAAGAGGTCGTAGAAGTCGCCGCCGACCTCGTTGCCCTCGCCGGCGGCCTGGTAGTACACGTCCACCTCGACGCCCGGGATCTCGGGCAGGTCCGGGGGGAGCAGACTGCGCTGCAGCGCCTGGCTGGTGGCGGTGCGCTCGGAGTAGAGGCGGGAGTTGTCGAGCGCGAGGGCGGCCCGCCGGGAGAGGTCCTCGGCGAGTTCCAGGATCTCCTGGCGGAACCGGACGCCGGCCGGGACGCCGAGCACGAGCAGGCCGATGACCCGGTTGCGGGCGGCCAGCGGCAGGACCACCGTCTCACCGAGCAGGCCGGAGAGTTCGGGGTTCGCGGAAAGCCCGCCGGTCCGCGCGGTCTCGGCCGGCGCCGCCCAGAAGCGGGCGCCGTGAGTGGGTCCGGAGTCCGGGGCGGGCGTCTTGTCGAGCAGGGCGCGCAGCGGGTCGATGCGGTCCTCGTCCTCGTGCAGCACGAAGGCGAGGGAGGCCGGGGCGCCGTTGGTGTACACGGCGCACCAGGAAGCGAGGGTAGGAACGGCCATCTGCGCCATCAGGGCGAGCGTCTGCTCGTGCTCCAGGGTGCCGGCCAGCAGGTCGGAGGCCTCGACCAGGAAGGAGAGCGAGCCGCGGCGCAGCCGTTCGAGCTCGGTGAGCCGGGTGCTCTCGATGGCCAGGGCGACCCGGTCGGCGGCGAACTGCAGGCGCAGCGCGTCCTCGTTGTCGTAGCGGCCGGGCGCGGCGGCGGCGATGCCCAGCGAGCCGATCAGCCGGCCCTCGACCTTGAGCGGGACGGTGAGCAGCGAGCGCATGCCACTGTCGCTGAGCACCGGCAGACCGGTCGGCCGGGTGGCGAGGTCCTCGTGGACGGACGGCAGGCGGGCGGAGTCGTAGCGGTTGCCGGTGCCGACCGGGAAGCGGGTGTGGCGGCGGTGGCCGGAGGTGAGGCCGGTGGCGGCCCGGACCTCGAACTCGGTCTCGTCGTCGGTGGTGAGCAGCAGGTAGGCGGCGTCCCCGTCGAGCAGGTCGCGGGCGCGTTCGACGGTGCGCTGGAGCAGGGTGTCCAGGTCGTCGGAGGCGGTGGGACCGGCGAGCAGGTCCAGCCGGGAGCCGGTCGGGTCGGGCTTGTCGCCGGGCAGCGCCCGGGCGGGCGAGCGGAGTACCGCGCGGTCGGGTTCGAGGACGAGCAGGCAGAGCGTGGACGGGACGCCCTCGGTGTCGCGGATGCGGACCTGCAGGCCGTAGACCTCGACGGTCCGGCCGTCGGCGTGCCGCAGGCCGTAGCTGCCCTCCCAGCGGGCCAGCCGCAGCGTCGCGGCCAGCCCGAGCCCGGTGCCGGGGCCCTGCGGCCAGACGGTGAGGTCGGCCCAGGGGCGGCCGAGCACGGTGTCGGCGGGGTGCTGGAAGAGCGCCTCGGCGTCCGGATTCCAGGCGAGCACGCGGCCGTCGTCGTCGAGCTGGACGACGGCGACGTGGACCGGTCCGGCGCTGCTGGGCAGTTCGCTGCCCGGGGTGGCGGGGACGGCGTAGCGGGTGCCGGTGACGTGGGCGGGCAGGGCGAGCCGGAACCAGACGGTCTTGCGGCCGGCGGAGTACTCGACGCCCCAGCGTTCGGCGAGGGCGGAGCACATCAACAGGCCGCGGCCGCCTTCGCCGTCGGGGTCGGCGTAGCGCTCGGAGGCGGTGACAGGGACGTCGGCGAAGGACGGCAGACCGCGCTCGGGGTGGTGGTCGGTGACCTCGATCCGGACGGTCTCCTCCTCGCGCAGGCAGCAGACCTCGGCGGCGGTGCCGGCGTGCACCACGGCGTTGGTGACGAGTTCGCTGACCAGGACCACGGCGTCGTCGACGATCTCGGGCAGGCCCCAGCCCAGCAGCGCGTCCCGGACGAACGAGCGGGCGGCCGAGGCCGACCGGCCGACCGGTTCGAAGGTGGCGGCTGCGCGCGCGGTGACCACGTTGCCACTTCTCCTCTGCTCTGGCCTGGCTGCCCGGGTGCGGCGGCGACCTCCCCGTGGGCGCCGGCGGGGTGAGCGGCGGCGCTGGGGCGGGTCGTGGCCCGGTGCAGCGCCCCACCCTACTTTCCGGTTGGTTCCCCGTGGGGGCGGGGCGCCGAAACAGGCACCTGAGGGTGATTCTGCCCACCTGTTTCGGTCGGGGCGGTACCAACCGAGCGCAACCGGCCGTATACCCGGCGCCGGTGCTGCCAGACTGGGGGGTCCGTGACGCCCGTGGGAGCAGTACGGTCGATGCGGGTTCCGGTGGTCCGCGAGGTCACCGGGACGCTGTAGCGCCGACCGGTGTGGCTTCGCGCCCCGAAAACGGGGCACGGGGGATCACCGACAGTTCACGATCTGGGAGGGGCCCGTTGAGTTCGGCCACCAAGGACGCAACCGGTACGACGCCGCCTGCCCAGCGCGGTGTGCGGCCCGGGGCCGCGCCGCGGAGCGCGGCCGGCCGGCGAGCGAACCACAGCCGCGGAGCCGAGCCGGCGGAGCTGCGCAAGCTGCTGGCCGCGCTGACCGCGATGCGCGACGGCAACTTCCGGCGGCGGCTGACCGTACCCGGCGACGGTCCGCTGGCCGAGATCGCCGCCGTGTTCAACGAGGTCGCCGAGCGGAACCAGCACCTGACCGGTGAGCTGGCCAGGGTCCGGCGCGCGGTGGGCCGCGAGGGCCGGCTGAACGAGCGGCTGGAGACGGGTGCGGGCGAGGGCGCCTGGATGGCGGCCGTCGACAACTGCAACGCGCTGATCGACGACCTGGCCCGGCCGATGGCCGAGGTGGGCCGGGTGCTGGCCTCGATCGCCGAGGGCGACCTGGACCAGAAGATGGAGCTGCGCTCGCTGCACAGCAACGGGGTGAGCCACCCGCTGCGCGGCGAGTACCTGAAGATCGGCCGGACGGTCAACGGGCTGGTGGACCAGCTGTCGGAGTTCACCGACGAGGTGACCCGGGTGGCCATCGAGGTCGGTACCGAGGGCAAGCTGGGCGGCCAGGCCAAGGTGCGCAGCGTCTCGGGCAGTTGGAAGGACCTCGCGGACTCGGTCAACACGATGGCCGGCCGGCTGACCGCGCAGGTGCGCAACATCGCCCAGGTGACCACGGCGGTGGCCAAGGGCGACCTCTCGCGCAAGGTCACGGTCGAGGTGGCCGGCGAGATGCTTGAGCTGAAGAACACCGTGAACACCATGGTGGACCAGCTGAACGGCTTCGCGGCGCAGGTCACCAGGGTGGCCCGGGACGTGGGCACGGAGGGCCGTCTGGGCGGCCAGGCGCAGGTCCCGGGCGTCGCGGGGGTGTGGCGGGACCTCACCGACTCGGTGAACTTCATGGCCGACAACCTGACCGGCCAGGTGCGCAACATCGCGCAGGTGACGACGGCGGTCGCGCGCGGGGACCTCTCGCAGAAGATCGAGGTGGACGCGCGGGGCGAGATCCTGGAGCTGAAGAACACCATCAACACGATGGTGGACCAGCTCTCCGGCTTCGCCGAGCAGGTGACCCGGGTGGCCCGCCAGGTCGGTACCGAGGGCCGCCTGGGCGGTCAGGCGCAGGTGCCGGGCGCCGCCGGGGTCTGGCGGGACCTCACCGACAACGTCAACTTCATGGCGAACAACCTCACCGATCAGGTGCGCAACATCGCCCAGGTGACGACGGCGGTGGCCAAGGGCGACCTGTCGCAGAAGATCCAGGTGGACGCGCGGGGCGAGATCCTGGAGCTGAAGAACACCATCAACACGATGGTGGACCAGCTGGGTGCCTTCGCCGACGAGGTGACCAGAGTCGCCCGGGACGTCGGTACCGAGGGCATCCTCGGCGGTCAGGCGAGCGTGCCGGGGGTCTCCGGCACCTGGAAGGACCTGACCAACAGCGTCAACCTGATGGCCAACAACCTGACCAGCCAGGTCCGCAACATCGCGGAGGTCACCACGGCGGTCGCGCGCGGCGACGTCTCCAAGAAGATCACCGTCGACGCCCGCGGCGAGATCCTGGAGCTGGTCACCACCGTCAACACGATGGTCGACCAGCTCTCGGCGTTCGCCGACGAGGTGACCCGGGTGGCCCGCGAGGTGGGTACCGAGGGGATCCTGGGCGGCCAGGCCCGGGTCCGCGGGGTGTCGGGCATCTGGAAGGACCTGACCGACAACGTCAACTTCATGGCGTCCAATCTGACCAGCCAGGTGCGCAACATCGCCGAGGTCGCCACCGCGGTGGCCCGCGGTGACCTCTCCAAGAAGATCGACATCGAGGCGCAGGGCGAGGTCGCCGCGCTGGCCGGCACCCTGAACACGATGGTCGACCAGCTCTCCGCCTTCGCGGTGGAGGTGACCCGGGTGGCCCGCGAGGTCGGCACCGACGGCATCCTGGGCGGCCAGGCCGGGGTGCCGGGTGTGGCCGGGATCTGGAAGGACCTGACCGACAACGTCAACCTGATGGCCAACAACCTCACCGGGCAGGTCCGCAACATCGCTCTGGTGATCACGGCGGTGGCCCGCGGCGACCTCTCGCAGAAGATCGACGTCGATGCGCGCGGCGAGATCCTGCAGCTCAAGACCAGCATCAACACGATGGTCGACCAGCTCTCGGCGTTCGCCGACGAGGTGACCCGGGTGGCCCGCGAGGTGGGCACCGACGGGCGGCTCGGCGGGCAGGCCCGCGTCCCCGGTGTGGACGGCACCTGGCAGGACCTCACCGAGTCGGTGAACGAGCTGGCCAACAACCTGACCCGGCAGGTGCGCGCGATCGCCCAGGTCGCCACCGCGGTGACCAGGGGCGACCTCTCGCTGCGGATCGACGTGGACGCGTCCGGTGAGCTCGACGAGCTCAAGGACAACATCAACCAGATGATCGCCAACCTGCGCGAGACCACGCGCACCAACCAGGAACAGGACTGGCTGAAGACCAACCTGGCCCGGATCTCCGGCCTGCTGCAGGGCCGTCGGGACCTGGAGGCGGTCGCTTCGCTGATCATGACCGAGCTGACCCCGGTGGTCTCGGCCCAGCACGGCGCGTTCTTCCTGGCCCAGCCGGCCGGCCGAACCGCCGAGCTGATCACCGAGGACGACGACGAGAACGACACCGTGCTGCGGCTGATCGGCAGCTACGGCTACCAGCGGCGGGCGATGCCGACGACCTTCCGGCCCGGCGAGTCGCTGATCGGCCAGGCGGCGGTGGAGAAGCGCTCGATCATCCTCAAGGAGGCCCCGCCCGGGTACCTGAAGATCGCCTCGGGCCTCGGGGAGGCCTCGCCGGCCCACATCGTGGTGCTGCCGGTGCTGTTCGAGGGCCGCCTGCTGGGCGTGATCGAGCTGGCCACCTTCAGCTCCTTCACCACCGTCGCGCTGGACTTCCTCAACCAGATCGCCGATCTGATCGGCGTCACGGTCAACACCATCAGCGTCAACACCAAGACCGAGGGCCTGCTGCTGGAGTCCCAGCGGCTCACCGCCGAACTCTCGATGCGATCGGCCGAGTTGGAGGCGCGCCAGGAGGAACTGGAGCGGACCAACGAGGAGTTGCAGGAGAAGGCCGAGCAACTCGCCCAGCAGAACCGCGACATCGAGATCAAGAACAGCGAGATCGAAGAGGCCCGACAGGTCCTGGAGGAGCGCGCCGAGCAACTCGCCCTGGCCTCCCGCTACAAGAGCGAGTTCCTCGCCAACATGTCGCACGAGCTGCGGACCCCGCTCAACTCGCTGCTCATCCTGGCCAAGCTGCTCTCCGACAACAACGAGGGCAACCTCTCGCCCAAGCAGGTCGAATTCGCCGACACCATCCACGGCGCCGGGTCGGACCTGCTCCAGCTGATCAACGACATCCTGGACCTCTCCAAGGTCGAGGCGGGCAAGATGGACGTCCGCCCGTCCCGGATCGCCCTGGTGCAGCTGGTCGACTACGTGGAGGCCACCTTCCAGCCGGTCGCGCTGGACAAGAACCTGGACTTCGCCGTCCGGGTCTCCTCGGCGCTGCCGGTCACCCTGCACACCGACGAGCAGCGGCTCCAGCAGGTGCTGCGGAACCTGATCTCCAACGCGGTCAAGTTCACCGACTCCGGCGCGGTGGACTTCTCTATCAGCCCGGCCGGTCCCGACGTCCCGCAGCACGTCCGCGAGCGGCTGCTGGAGGCCGGCGCGATCAAGGGCCCGGACGACCCGCTGATCGCCTTCTCGGTCTCCGACACGGGCATCGGCATCCCGGAGAACAAGCTGCGGGAGATCTTCGAGGCGTTCAAGCAGGCCGACGGCACCACCAGCCGCAAGTACGGCGGCACCGGTCTCGGGCTCTCGATCAGCCGGGAGATCGCCCGGCTGCTCGGCGGCGAGATCCACGCCGAGAGCGAGCTGGGCGCGGGCTCGACGTTCACCCTCTACCTGCCGCTGCGCACCGACGGCGGGGAGGTCGCGCCGCCGTCCGCGCCGAACGCCCCGACGATCCGCGCCGCGGTCGGCGTCACCCCGGCGGGCACGCCCGTCCCGGTCGGCGAGAACCCGGCGGACCACTGGGCCCAGGAGGTCCGCGAACTCGCGGAGGAGCGCCGGCGCGGCGCCGTGGAGCGCCGTCGTGCGGCCCTGGAAGCACCGATCGAGGGCCGGCTGCCGTCCGGCGGCCCGGCGGCCCACCAGCCGTCCCGGGTGGACACCCGCTTCGACGGTCAGCAGGTGCTGATCGTGGACGACGACGTCCGCAACGTCTTCGCGCTCACCAGCGTCCTGGAGCAGCACGGGCTGACCGTGCTGTACGCCGAGAACGGCCGTGAGGGCATCGAGATGCTGGAGCAGCACGAGAACGTCGCGCTGGTCCTGATGGACATCATGATGCCGGAGATGGACGGCTACGCGACGACCGAGGCGATCCGCCGGATGCCGCAGTTCGCCGGGCTGCCGATCATCGCGCTGACCGCCAAGGCGATGAAGGGCGACCGGGAGAAGTCCCTGGAGGCCGGTGCCACCGACCACATCACCAAGCCGGTGGAGACCGACCACCTGCTCACCGTGATGCACGAGTGGCTGTCGGCGCGGAAGTCCTGACCCGGCCCTCCGCGGCCGGGCCCGCCCCCGCCGCCCGGTACCCCACCGGGTCGTGGGGGCGCGAACCCCGGAGCCCGCTCCGGGGTTCGCGCCTTTCGGGGCGTGCTTTGCTGGCGGGGAGGGCCGGGAACCCGGTAGGGTCACCGATCGTTGCGAACAGTGACCGGATGGCGACTCGCTGGTGAGCGTGCGCCGGGGCACTGGGTGCGCGTTGCCCCGGACCAGGTTGCGACGGGGCGGTGTGCCGGGCGAGGGGGTGCGGCTAGCATGACCGGGGTAGTGGTGGGCAGTGTGCGAGTGCCTTCCCCAGGCAGGCAGGCGACAGGAGGGCGGGCCGTAATGCAGAAGGCGAAGATCCTCCTGGTCGACGACCGGCCGGAGAACCTGCTGGCGCTGGAGGCGATCCTCTCGGCGCTGGACCAGACGCTGGTACGGGCGGCCTCCGGCGAAGAGGCGCTCAAGGCGCTGCTCACCGACGATTTCGCGGTGATCCTGCTGGACGTCCAGATGCCCGGGATGGACGGCTTCGAGACGGCCGCCCACATCAAGCGGCGGGAGCGCACCCGGGACATCCCGATCATCTTCCTGACCGCGCTCAACCACGGGCCGCACCACACCTTCCGCGGCTACGCGGCGGGCGCGGTGGACTACATCTCCAAGCCCTTCGACCCGTGGGTGCTGCGCGCCAAGGTCTCGGTCTTCGTCGACCTCTACATGAAGAACTGCCAGCTCAAGGAGCAGGCAGCGCTGCTGCGCCTGCAACTGGAGGCGGGCGGCGAGCAGCCTGCCCTCGGCGGTGCGCTGCTCGGCGAGCTGTCGGCGCGGCTGGCTTCGGTGGAGGAACAGGCCGAGGCGCTCGTCAAGCAGCTGGACGGCACCGAGGACGGCGGGGTCGCCGCCACCGCGGCGCATCTGGAGCGCAAGCTGGCGGGTCTGCGGCGGGCCCTGGACGCGTTGCGTCCCGGGGTGGAGTAGCGGCCGCCCGCGCGCACCCGTCCGGGTGAAACCGGGGCGGTGTGACGGTGTGTCTGCGACACGGCGGGGCGCCCCGGCTCGGCACGTGGGCACAGCTGGTCGGCCCCGGTAGGCTGCTGAGCCATGGCCACACGTACGCCCGGAAGCGCGGCACGCAACCCGAGTCCGGGACCGTCCAAGAAGGCCGCGGTGAAGGCTCCGGCCAAGCCGGTCGCGAAGAAGGCGGCCAAGAAGGCCGCCCCGGCGAAGAAGGCGGCGGCCAAGCCCGCGCCGCCCGCCCCGCCGGCACCGAGGCCGATACTCTTCCGGGCCGTCCGGGCCGTCTGGCTCGGCCTGGCGCACAGCGTCGGCGCGGTCTTCCGCGGCTTCGGTGACGGCGCCAAGAACCTCGACCCGGCGCACCGCAAGGACGGCGTGGGCCTGCTGCTGTTCGCGCTCGCGCTGGTCACCGCCGCCGGCACCTGGTTCAGCCCGCAGGGCTGGCTCGGCGAGGCGGCCACCAACGTGGTCTCCGGGCTCTTCGGCCGGCTGGACGTGCTGGTGCCGTTCCTGCTGGCCCTGGTCGCGGTCCGGCTGATGCGCCATCCGGAGCTGCCGGAGGCCAACGGGCGGATCATGATCGGTCTGAGCGCCCTGGTGGTCGGCGTGCTCGGACTGGTCCACATCGGCTGCGGCGCGCCCATGATGGGCAGCGGCGCGACCCGGATAAGGGCGGCCGGCGGGATCGTCGGCTGGGCCGTCTCCACCCCGATGATGGCCGCCGCCGGGCCGCCGCTCGCGGTGCCGCTGCTCCTGCTGCTGGCCTTCTTCGGCCTGCTGGTGACCACCGCCACCCCGGTCAACCGGATCCCCGAACGGCTGCGCGCCGCCGGGGTGCGGCTCGGCGTGGTCGAGCCCGGCCCGCAGGCCGCCTTCGCCGAGGGGCGTGCGCCGGAGCGCGAGTTCTCCACCGAGCCGCCGGAGGACGCGGACCCCTCGGCGCTGCCGTACCGCGTCGAGATCGACGGTCTCGCTCCGCCGGACGAGGTCGGTGCCCGCCGTCGCCGGCGCCGCCGCAAGCAGCTGGACGACCCGGAGCTCGCCTCCGGCGTCCCCGACCTGCTCGCGAAGGACCCGTTCGGCGAGGACCCGGTGGACCCGTACGCCACCCGCGACCTCGCCGCCGGGGCCGCCGCGGACCTGGACGGCGCGCTGGTCTACGGGGTGCCCGCCTCCTCGGCGGTGGCGGACATGATGCATCAGGTGCAGGACCGCACCGCCCCGCCGGAGGAGGCCGCCGTGCCGCCCGCCCGCAGCGGCGGCCAGGCGGCCCCCGAGGAGCACGGCCCGGCCCCGGTGCGGATGGAGCAGCTCCAGCTCTCCGGCGACGTCACCTACGCGCTCCCCCCGCTCGACCTGTTGGAGCGCGGCGGCCCGGCGAAGGCCCGCAGCGCCCTCAACGACGAGGTGGTGGCCCAGCTCACCGGGACCTTCGGCGAGTTCAAGGTGGACGCCAAGGTCACCGGCTTCACCCGGGGGCCGACGGTCACCCGCTACGAGGTCGAGCTGGGCCCGGCCGTCAAGGTGGAGCGGATCACCGCGCTCGCCAAGAACATCGCGTACGCGGTGGCCAGCCCGGACGTGCGGATCATCAGCCCGATCCCGGGGAAGTCCGCGGTCGGCATCGAGATCCCCAACCGGGACCGCGAGATGGTCAACCTCGGGGACCTGCTGCGCTCGCGCACGGCCGCCGAGGACACCCACCCGATGGTGGTCGGGATGGGCAAGGACGTCGAGGGCCACACCGTGATGGCCAACCTCGCCAAGATGCCGCACATCCTGGTGGCCGGCGCGACCGGCGCCGGCAAGTCGTCCTGCATCAACTGCCTGATCACCTCGATCCTGGCGCGGGCCACCCCGGACGAGGTCCGGATGGTGCTGGTCGACCCCAAGCGGGTCGAGCTGACCGCGTACGAGGGCATCCCGCACCTGATCACGCCGATCATCACCAACCCCAAGAAGGCCGCCGAGGCCCTCCAGTGGGTGGTGCGCGAGATGGACCTGCGCTACGACGACCTGGCCGCGTTCGGCTTCCGGCACGTCGACGACTTCAACGCGGCGGTGAAGGCCGGCAAGGTGACCGCCCCGCTGGGCAGCGAGCGCGAGCTGACCCCGTACCCGTACCTGCTGGTGATCGTCGACGAGCTGGCCGACCTGATGATGGTCGCCCCGCGCGACGTCGAGGACTCGGTGGTCCGGATCACCCAGCTGGCCCGCGCGGCCGGCATCCACCTGGTGCTGGCCACCCAGCGGCCCTCGGTGGACGTGGTCACCGGTCTGATCAAGGCCAACGTGCCGTCCCGGCTGGCCTTCGCCACCTCGGCGATGGCCGACTCCCGGGTCATCCTCGACCAGCCCGGCGCGGAGAAGCTGATCGGCAAGGGCGACGCGCTCTTCCTCCCGATGGGCGCGAGCAAGCCCGTCCGGATGCAGGGCGCGTTCGTCACCGAGGCCGAGATCGCCGCCGTCGTCCAGCACTGCAAGGATCAGCTGACGGCGGTCTACCGGGACGACGTGACGGTCGGCGGCGGGCCGAAGAAGGAGATCGACGAGGAGATCGGCGACGATCTGGACCTGCTGATCCAGGCCGCCGAGCTGGTCGTCTCCACCCAGTTCGGCTCCACCTCGATGCTCCAGCGCAAGCTGCGGGTCGGTTTCGCCAAGGCGGGCCGGCTGATGGACCTGATGGAGTCGCGCGGGATCGTCGGCCCGAGCGAGGGCTCCAAGGCCCGCGACGTCCTGGTGAAACCGGACGAGCTGGACGGCGTGCTCATCGCCATCCGGGGCTGACCGACCGCCCCGGACGGTGCGTGCCCTTGCGGGTGTTCACTCGTTCGGAGGAGGGTAGGCGCGGTGCGCGGAACCGATCGAACGTGCACCGCGTCACAGGGCGCAAGAGCGGCCTCCGGGTTCGTCGGCCCCCGTCCTGACTGTCGGTCAGTGGACGATCGGAACCGTGCCCGGATGGGCGTGCGCATTCGGTCCTGCTCCGCTTGAGAAACGATCCTCCTCCGCCCCTAGACTGTTCTCCAGCAGGTGGCCATCCGCTCGAAAGGCGTGCACCGTGACCATCGGCAAGTCCCCCGATCGCGAGAACGCTCCGTCCTCCGCCGAGCTGTCCGGCGAGCCGGACCACGCGGCCGATGCCCCGAGCATCGGCCGGGTGCTGTCCGTCGCCCGGATCGACGCCGGACTCACGGTCGATCAGGTGAGTACCGCCACCCGGGTCCGGGTGCCGATCGTGCATGCCATCGAGGAGGACGACTTCGCCCGATGCGGTGGCGATTTCTACGCCCGGGGCCACATCCGGGCGATCGCCCGGGCGGTCGGCGTGGACGGCGACGCACTGGTCGCCCGGTACGACGCCGCGCACGGCGGGGCCCCCGCCGGCAAGCGGCCCACCCAGCTGATCGACAGCGGGCCGATCAAGGTGCCCGGCCGCGGCCGCCCGAACTGGACGGCCGCGATGGTGGCCGCGATCTTCGCGGTGGTGGCCCTGATCGGCTTCAACCTGGTGAGCGGCAAGACCGGCGGCTCGACCACCGGCTCGGCCAGCGCGCCGCTGCCCAGCGGGTCCGGCACCGGCTCGGTCGCGCCCGTCGCCTCACCGAGCGTCCAGCCGCCGGCCCCGGCGCCCAGCGCCGCGGCGATCGCGGCCGCCCCGGCCGACAAGGTCACGGTGAAGCTGGTCGCCGAGAAGGACACCAGCTGGGTCTCGGCGCTGGACGGCAGCGGCAAGTCCCTGTTCCAGAACAACATCGAGGAAGGCCAGGACCAGACCTTCACCGACCCGAAGCAGATCAAGCTGGTGATCGGCAACGCGGGTGCCGTGCATGTGTACGTCAACGGCAAGGATCTCGGTCCGGCCGGGAAGAACGGCCAGGTGGTGCACGTCACGTACACCCCCGGCGACCCGCAGGCGGGCTGATGGCAGGGGCCGTGCGCCCCGGTGAAGATCTGGTAATCCGAGGCGCGCGGCCTCCGGGGCGAACGGCACCGGAGGCCGCGCGTTAATCTTGGCCCTATGCCTGAACGCCGTACTGTCGCCCTTGTCACGCTCGGATGCGCCCGCAACGAGGTGGACTCCGAGGAACTCGCCGGGCGACTGGAGGCCGACGGCTGGCTGCTCGTCGACGACGCCTCCGACGCCGACGTGGCCGTCGTCAACACCTGCGGGTTCGTCGAGGCCGCCAAGAAGGACTCCGTCGACGCCCTGCTGGAGGCCAACGACCTCAAGGGGCACGGCCGCACCCAGGCCGTCGTCGCGGTCGGCTGTATGGCCGAGCGGTACGGCAAGGAGCTGGCCGACGCGCTTCCCGAGGCGGACGGCGTGCTCGGCTTCGACGACTACTCCGACATCTCCGACCGCCTGCAGACCATCCTGTCCGGCGGCCACCACGCCCCGCACCTGCCGCGCGACCGCCGCAAGCTGCTGCCGCTGAGCCCGGTCGAGCGCCAGGCCGCCGCCGCCGAGGTCGCCCTGCCGGGCCACGGCGCCCCCGAGGACCTGCCCGAGGGCCTCGCCCCGGCCTCCGGCCCGCGCACCCTGCGCAAGCGGCTGGACGACAACCCGGTCGCCTCGGTGAAGCTCGCCTCGGGCTGCGACCGCCGGTGCTCCTTCTGCGCCATCCCGGCCTTCCGCGGCTCGTTCATCTCGCGCCGCCCCTCCGACGTGCTGCAGGAGGCCCAGTGGCTGGCCGCGCAGGGCGTCCGCGAGGTGGTGCTGGTCAGCGAGAACAACACCTCCTACGGCAAGGACCTCGGCGACATCCGGCTGCTGGAGACGCTGCTCGGCGAGATCTCCGCGATCGAGGGCGTCGAACGCGTCCGGGTCTCCTACCTGCAGCCCGCCGAGATGCGGCCGGGGCTGATCGACGCGATGACCGGCACCGCCGACGTGGTGCCCTACTTCGACCTCTCGTTCCAGCACTCGGCGCCCGCGGTGCTGCGCCGGATGCGGCGGTTCGGCTCCACCGACCAGTTCCTGGAGCTGCTCGGGACCATCCGCGGCAAGGCCCCGCAGGCCGGCGCCCGCTCCAACTTCATCGTCGGCTTCCCCGGTGAGACCGAGGAGGACTTCGCCGAGCTGGAGCGGTTCGTCACGCACGCGGGCCTCGACGCGATCGGCGTCTTCGGCTACTCGGACGAGGACGGCACCGAGGCGGCGACCTTCGACGGCAAGCTGCCCGAGGACGTGGTGGCGGACCGGCTGAACCGGCTCTCCAGGCTGGCCGAGGAGATGACCGCCCAGCGGGCCGAGCAGCGGATCGGGACCGAGGTCGAGGTGCTGATCGAGTCGGTCGACGGCGACCTGGTCGAGGGCCGCGCCGCCCACCAGGCCCCCGAGACGGACGGCCTCACCACGCTCACCGGGGTGGCCGACCCGCAGGTCGGCCGGTTCTACCGGGCCCGCGTGGTCGCCAGTGAGGGCGTCGACCTGATCGCCGAGGCGCTGGAGCAGGTCCGGGTCGGCCAGGCCCCGGGAGCCGGGGAATGACCAAGGGGCCCGGCGCTCCGGCCGCGGCTCACCCGGGCAGACCGGCGGCCGCGGCCCCGCCGGCGCCGGGAATCTGGAACATCGCGAACATGCTCACGATGCTCCGGCTGCTGCTGGTGCCGGTCTTCGTGGCGCTGCTCTTCGCCGACGGCGGCCACGACCCCAAGTGGCGCGCGGTGGCCTGGGCCACGTTCGCGGTCGCGATGATCACCGACCTGTTCGACGGCGAGCTGGCCCGCCGCAAGGGCCTGGTCACCGACTTCGGGAAGATCGCCGACCCGATCGCCGACAAGGCGATCATGGGCTCGGCGCTGATCGGCCTCTCGGTGCTGGGCGACCTGCCGTGGTGGGTCACCGTCGTCATCCTGGCCCGGGAGCTGGGCATCACCGTCATGCGGTTCTGGGTGATCCGGTACGGGGTCATCCCGGCCAGTCGGGGCGGCAAGCTGAAGACGCTCACCCAGGGCATCGCGGTGGGCATGTACGTCCTGGAGCTGACCGGCTGGCTGGCCACCGCGCGGGCCGTGCTGATGGCGCTCGCGGTGCTGCTCACCGTCGGGACGGCGCTGGACTACGTCGGGCAGGCGCTGCGCCTGCGCCGTGAGGGGCTGGCCGCGGAGCGCGCCGGCCGGTGAGGGAGGCGGACGGGGTGGGGTTCGGAGCGGACAACGTCGGAGCGGGCGACTCCGGAGCTGACTACGGGGCGGCGGCGCTGAAGGCGCACGCCGCGCTGCGCGGGGAGGGCGCCACGCTGGCGGTCGCCGAGTCGCTCACCGGCGGGCTGCTGGCCGCCGCGCTGGTCGACGTCCCCGGGGCGTCCGCGACCTTCCGCGGCTCGGTCACCGCGTACGCGACCGAGCTGAAGGCCTCGGTGCTCGGCGTCGACGAGGGGCTGCTGGCCGTGCACGGCCCGGTCCACCCGCTGGTGGCCCGGCAGATGGCCGAGGGCGTGCGCCGGCTGCTGGGGGCCACGTACGGGCTCGCGACCACCGGAGTGGCCGGCCCGGATCCGCAGGACGGACAGCCGGTGGGCACGGTACACCTCGCACTGGCCGGCCCGGGGGGAAGTCGGGTCAGTTCGCCGCGACTGTCGGGGGACCGTGCCACAATCCGTCACGGAGCGGTGACCGCCGCTCTGGAGCTGCTCGTCGGGCGGCTCCCGTCCGGTGCGTCCACGCACTGACCAGCCGCTCGCCCTCGGTGTCCGCCGTCCGGCCCGCACCGTGGAAGGCTCCGCCCCCGGTGTCCGGACCGGTCCGTCGGCGCAGATCTCCACCGAACCGAGATCTGCCGAACTGGCGTCCGGGGATGAGGTCGACGGAGGATCGTGTTACATCGGAGGTCCTGGGGCAGAAACCAGGTGGCGAACGAGTGGCGCGGCGGTGACCCGGTGCCGCACGGAGGGTACGACGAGGTGCCCGCAGGCCGGGGTGCGACACCGAAACAGGGGAGGGGACAGCCTTGCAGCCCAGAGTGAACACGACCATGGTCCCCGCATGCGAAGCGGGCAAGGCGGTACGGTGGGGGCGTGACATCTCGATCCGCAGTCCGAGGAGGGAGGCACCGATGATCCTGCTCCGTCGCCTACTGGGCGATGTACTGCGTCGGCAGCGCCAGCGCCAGGGCCGCACACTTCGCGAGGTGTCGGCAGCAGCCAGGGTTTCGCTCGGTTACCTCTCCGAGGTCGAGCGGGGACAGAAGGAGGCCTCCTCGGAGCTGCTCTCCGCGATCTGCGACGCACTCGACGTTCGAATGTCCGAGGTCATGCGCGAGGTCAGTGACGAACTCTCGCTCGCCGAACTTGCGGCGATGTCCAGCCTCTCCGAAGGTGAACTGCTGAGGCCGGTGCTCGAACCGGTACCGCTGCCCGCCCCCGGCAACGACCGGGCGAACCTCTCGCCCAAGGCCGCCGCGATGGACGTGGTCGCCGCCTGACCTGGCCTCGACGCCCGGGCGCCTGGTGCCCGGGGCGAGCGAAGGAGGCCGGTCGTGCGGAAGGCAGCTACGACGTTCGCCGAGGCCCGAATACGGCTGGGGCAGCTGGTTCCCCGGCGTCTGCGCAGGCTCCTGCCGATGTCGGCGGGCGCTCTCGCCGGCTGGCTGGTGCTCCGGGGCCAACCCGCCGACGGGGCCGCGCTGGGGCTGCTCGCGGCCGGCGGGTGGGGGCTCGGGCTGATCCCGGTGCACGCGGACCGGTGGTCCACCGGACCGGAGCCGCGCCGAACGGGTGAGCCGAAGGCCCGGATGGAGGCAGAGCCTCCGATCGGGTGAGTGCAGTGACGCGGTGCGAAGGCCGCGAGGTGGTTCTCCGCCTCGCGGCCTTCGCCGTGCCCGGCGGCGGGCGCCCGCCGTTCCCCGGGCCCGGGGCGGGTCAGGGGCGCAGCCGCAGGCCCCGTGGGGTGGGGTGGAAGCCCGCCTCCTCCAGGGCGGCGCCGAGCGGGGAGCCGAGCGCGGGCACGCCGTTGGCCCGCTCGACGGTGACGCTGCCGAGCGCCCCCGCGCGGACCGCCGAGGCCAGCGCGGCCGTCGCGGCGGCGAGGGTGGCCTCGTCCTCGGGCCAGGCCAGCAGGGACTTGCCGCCCCGCTCGATGTAGAGGCCCAGCTGGCCGTCGACCAGCACCACCAGGGCGCCGGCCTTGCGGCCGGGGCGGTGCGCCCTGGCCTCCCGGGCCTCCTTGGTCTCCTTCGGCGCCTCCCCGGCCGCGGTGGCCCGCTCGGCACCGGGTGCCGCGGTGCCCGGCGGGTCGGGCCAGGGCAGCGCGGCGCCGTAGGCGTTCGCCGGGTCGGCGGCGGCCAGGACCAGCACCTGCGGGGGCTCGGCCGCCGGACCGGCCGGCCACTCGGCGGCCCGGGCCCGCTCCAGCCGCCCGCTGACGGACCGCAGCCGGTCGGCGGCGCCGTCCATGGCGAACTGGGCGCCGCCCAGCCCCTCCACGAAGTACCCCCGGCGAGCCCGGCCGCGCTCCTCCATCGCGGCGAGCACCCGGTACACCCCGGCGAAGCCGCCCGGGATCCGCTCGGCCACCACCGCGCCCCGGGTCAGCAGGCCGTGCCGGTCCAGCAGGCTCTGGGCCTGGATGGTGGCCCGCACCGTCGGGTCGGCGTCGAAGGCGGGCAGCAGCGACCAGCGCCCGGCCACCGTCGGCGGTCCGCCGCGCAGCGTGCCGCCGGCCCGGCCGAAGGCCCGGCCCGCGCCGCCGTAGCGCCCGCGCGGGGTGGCCCGGGGCGCCCGGTGGGCGGTCGCGCCGGCCGTCCGGCCGGAGCCGAGCAGGGCGCGCAGCGGGGCGAGGGTGTCGTTGCTGACGTACCCGGCCCAGACCAGGTCCCAGAGGGCCTCGACGACCTCGGTCTCGGGGGTGTCGGGGAACTGGGCGACCAACTGGCGGAAGAAGAGCCCGTAGCCGCCGGCCAGGGCCTCCAGCAGCGCGGTGTGCACGGGTGTGACGGCGGGCGGGACGGGCTCCGGACGCAGCAGGTGGGCGTGCTCGGCGAGGTGCAGGCCGATCCAGCCGTCCTTGCCGGGCAGGGCGCCGGCGCCGGACCAGCCGATCTCACCGGCGGCCATCAACTCGTCCAGCAGGCCTGGGGAGTAGTCCGCGAGCCGGGCCGGGAGGATCAGCCGCTCCAGGGCGGAGGCGGGCAGGGCGGTGCCCTGGAGCTGCTCGACCACCCGGAGCAGGCCGTCCGGGCCGCGCAGCCGGTGGCCGGCCAGGTGCTGCCACTGCGGGAGGAAGGCGGCCAGGGCGCGCGGCGGGACGGCCTCGACCTCCTGGCGCAGGGCGGCCAGCGAACGGCGGCGCAGCCGGCGCAGCACCTCGGCGTCGCACCACTCGACGGTGGCGGAGTGGCCGTCGGTGGAGGCGGGGCGAGCGGCGTCCGGCACGAGGGGGTGGGCGTCGGGCGGGCGGAACTCGCCCTGGACCAGCCGCCCGGCGGCGGCGAGGCGCTGCAGGGTGCCGGCGACCACCGCGCTGCCGAGGCCGAAGCGGGCGGCGGCCTCGGCGGCGGTGAACGGGCCGTGGGTGCGGGCGTACCGGGCGAGGAGGTCGCCCAGCGGGTCCTTGACCGGCTCGGTGAAGGCCTCCGGGACGCCGACCGGCAGGGGGGTGCCCAGGGCGTCGCGCAGCCGCCCGGCGTCCTCGACGGCGGCCCAGCGCTGCTCGCCGGCGATCCGGACCGCGATCACCCGGCGGGTGGCTTCGAGCTCCAGGGCCCAGAGCGGTTCGGCGCCGCGGGCGGTCAGCTCGGCCTCGGTGAGCGGACCGAGCAGCCGCAGGGCGTCGGCGACGCCCTCGGCGTCCTTGACCCGGCGCTCGGGGGTGAGCCGCTGGAGCTCCGCCTCCAGCTCGGCCAGGACCTGCGGGTCGAGCAGCTCGCGCAGCTCGGCCTGGCCGAGCAGCTCGGAGAGCAGCCGAGAGTCCAGCGCGAGGGCGGCGGCCCGGCGCTCGGCGAGCGGGGAGTCCCCCTCGTAGAGGAACTGGGCGACGTAGCCGAAGAGCAGCGAGCGGGCGAACGGGGAGGGCTCGGGCGTGGTGACCTCGACCAGGCGCACGGCGCGCGATTCGAGGTCCCGCATCAGCTCGACCAGGCCGGGGACGTCGAAGACGTCCTGGAGGCACTCCCGGACGGCTTCCAGGACGATCGGGAACGAGCCGTACTCCGAGGCGACCTCCAGGAGCTGCGCGGATCGCTGGCGCTGCTGCCAGAGCGGGGTGCGCTTGCCCGGGCTGCGCCGGGGGAGCAGCAGGGCGCGGCCGGCGCACTCGCGGAAGCGGGAGGCGAACAGGGCGGAGCCGCCGACCTGGTCGGTGACGAGCTGTTCGATCTCGCCGGAGTCGAACAGGGCGGCGTCGGCGCCGACCGGGGCGTCGTCCGGCGCCGGCTGCTCCACCGGGAAGTCGAGCAGGTCGGCGTCGGGGAGGCGGAGCACGATGCCGTCGTCGGCGTGCATGACCTGGGGGTCCAGACCGTGCTTCTCCCGCAGCCGGGCGCCGATCGCGAGCGCCCAGGGCGCGTGCACCTGGGCGCCGAACGGGGAGTGGATGACGATCCGCCAGTCGCCGAGCTCGTCGCGGAAGCGCTCGACCACGATGGTGCGGTCGTCCGGGAGGTGGCCGCAGGCGGCGCGCTGCTCGGTGAGGTAGCCGAGGAGGTTCCCGGCGGCCCAGTCGTCCAGGCCGGCCTGCCGGAGCCGGGCGGTGGCGGCGGCGGGCTCCAGCGCGCCCAGCTCGCGGGTGAACGCGCCGAGCGCGCGGCCGAGTTCGAGCGGGCGGCCGAGGGTGTCGCCCTTCCAGAACGGGAGCCGGCCGGGGACCCCGGGCGCGGGGGTGACCAGCACCTTGTCGTGGGTGATCTCCTCGATCCGCCAGGAGGTGGTGCCGAGGGTGAAGACGTCCCCGACGCGCGACTCGTAGACCATCTCCTCGTCCAGCTCGCCCACCCGGCGGCCGCCGGTGCCCTTGCGGCCGGCCTTGGAGTCGGCCGCCTCGGAGCCGGCGATGAAGACGCCGAACAGGCCGCGGTCGGGGATCGTACCGCCGGAGGTGACGGCGAGCCGCTGGGCACCGGGGCGGCCGGTGACGGTACCGGCCACCCGGTCCCAGACCAGGCGGGGGCGGAGCTCGGCGAAGGCGTCCGAGGGGTAGCGGCCGGCCAGCATGTCCAGCACGGCGTCGAAGGCGGACTGCGGCAGGGTGGCGAACGGTGCGGCCCGGCGGACCAGTGCGAGCAGGTCGTCCACCGGCCAGGTGTCCAGCGCCGTCATGGCGACGAGCTGCTGGGCGAGCACGTCCAGCGGGTTGCGCGGGATGCGCAGCGCCTCGATCCGGCCGGCCCGCATCCGCTCGGTGACCACGGCGGACTGCACCAGGTCCCCCCGGTACTTGGGGAAGAAGACGCCGGTGGAGACGGCGCCGACCTGGTGGCCGGCCCGGCCGACCCGCTGGAGGCCGGAGGCGACCGAGGGCGGTGACTCGACCTGGACGACCAGCTCGACGGCGCCCATGTCGATGCCGAGCTCCAGGCTGGAGGTGGCGACCACGGCGGGCAGCCGGCCGGCCTTCAGCTCCTCCTCGACCAGGGCGCGCTGCTCCTTGGAGACCGAGCCGTGGTGGGCGCGGGCGATCACCGGCGGGGCGCCCCTGGCGACGCCGGACTCGGCCATCACCTGGGCGGGCGCGTGCGCCTCGGGGAGCGGCTCGCCGGCGGCTCGCTCGTAGGCGATCTCGTTGAGCCGGTTGCAGAGCCGCTCGGCGAGCCGGCGGGAGTTGGCGAAGACGATGGTCGAGCGGTGGGCCTGGACGAGGTCGACGATCCGCTCCTCGACGTGCGGCCAGATCGAGGCTCCGCCGCTCTGCCGGTCGGTGTCGCCGCCGGTGGCGGGGGCGGGCGGCAGGTCGTCGAGGTCGGGGACGGGGACGACCACCGAGAGGTCGAACTCCTTGGCACCGGCGGGCTGGACGACGGCGGCACCGCGCCGCGGGCTGAGGTAGCGGGCCACCTCCTCGACCGGCCGGACGGTGGCGGAGAGGCCGATCCGGCGGGCCGGGTGCTCCAGCAGCTCGTCCAGCCGCTCCAGGGAGAGCGCCAGATGGGCGCCGCGCTTGGTGCCGGCCACGGCGTGCACCTCGTCCAGGATCACCGTGTCGATGCCGCGCAGGGCCTCCCGGGCGGCGGAGGTGAGCAGCAGGAAGAGCGACTCGGGGGTGGTGATCAGGATGTCCGGCGGGTGGGTGGTGAAGCGGCGCCGGTCGGCGGCGGGGGTGTCGCCGGAGCGGATGCCGACCTGGACGTCCGGCTCGGGCAGGCCGAGCCGGACGGCGGCCTGGCGCAGTCCCGCCAGTGGAGAGCGCAGGTTCCGCTCGACGTCGACGGCGAGGGCCTTGAGCGGCGAGATGTAGAGGACCCGGCAGCGGCGCTTCGGCTCGGCGGGGGGCGGGGTGCTGCTCAGGCGGTCCAGCGCGGAGAGGAAGGCGGCGAGCGTCTTGCCGGAGCCGGTGGGGGCCACCACCAGGACGTCCGTCCCGCCGGCGATGGCCTGCCAGGCCTCGGCCTGGGCGGTGGTGGGCGCGTGGAAGGCGCCCGAGAACCACGCCCGGGTGGCCGGGGCGAATCCGGCCAGCGGGTCGGCGGGCGGCTGGGGGTGGGTCTTCGGCGCCATGCCCCCATGGTGCCGGGTGGCACTGACAAGGGGCGGGTGGAGGCGGCAGCGCCGGTCGGCCGGGGCGGCCGGGTCCGTCGGGGTGTCGCGAGGGCGGGGCGTCGGGGTGCCGGGCCGTGGCGAAGTCGGGGCAGGAGGGGTCGGGAGGGTCACCGGAAAGGCAGAAAGGATAATCCGCTCATATGGTGATAATTCAGACACCTGATCCTCTCGTGGCATCGGACCTCCGGTGATCGCCGGACCCCCGCGGCCACCGGGACCGACGAGCGGAGACCGTGCGATGGCGCAGGCGCACCCGGCCGGCAGCGGTCCCGTGCAGGTCCCCCCGCGCCGGACCCGGGGCCCGGTCCGCGCACTGCTCGCGATGCTGCTCACCGCGCTGGTGGTCGGCGGCGCCGTCCCGTACGTGGCCGGGCCCGGGCGGGAGTACTTCAGCTACCTGGTGCTGGCCGAGCGGCAGGACGCGTCCGGCGCCGCCCGGGCCGGTGCCGAGGCGCGTGCCGCCGGCGGGCAGGTCGTCCAGGAGTACCCCCAGATCGGGGCGGTCCTCGCGTACGCCGCCGGCGGCTTCGCCGACAAGGTCCGGGACCGGCCCGGAGTGGCCGCGGTGGGCGCCACCCGGACCTCACCGGTGCCGAGTCCGCCCCGCCCGCTGGACGGCGCCGGCGACTTCGGGGCCGGGGCCGGCGGCGACCGGGCGGGGTCGGACAGCGCGGACGACGCCACCCCCACCGTGGCCGACCCGGGCGAGCGCGACGCCTGGAACCTCGCGATGCTCGGCAGCGGCGGCGGCCCGTCCGCCGACACCACCGCCACCCTGCTGCGCGGTCCCGGCACCGGACCGGGCGCCCCCTCCGCCGACGCGCTGCGCCGGGTGCTGGTCGCCGTGCTCGACTCGGGCGTCGACGACACCCATCCGGACCTGCGCGCGGCCGTGGACCCGAAGAGCTCCGCCTCCTGCGCGGACGGCCGCCCGGACGCCCGGACCGGCGCCTGGCGGCCCGACCCCGGGATCGGGGAGAGCGGCCACGGCACGCACGTCGCCGGGATCGTCGGCGCGGCCCGGGACGGCCACGGCGTCAGCGGCGTCGCGCCAGGCGCTCGGATCGCCGCCGTCCGGCTGCTCGGGCCGCTGGGGCAGTACTACGCGGAGAACATCGTCTGCGGCATGCTCTGGGCCGCCGACCACGGTGCCAAGGCGATCAACAACAGCTACTTCGCCGACCCCTGGAAGTACAACTGCCCGGAGGACGGCGACCAGGCCGCGCTGACCGCCGCCGTCGCCCGGGCCGTCGACTACGCCCGGCGCAAGGGGGCGGTGGTGGTGGCCTCGGCCGGCAACGACGGGCAGGACCTCGGGGCCGCCCGCACCGACGACCGCAGCCCCAACGACCGCAGCTCCGGCCCGGCCCGGACCCGCTACGTCGGGACGGAGTGCGTCCGGCTCCCCGGCGAACTCCCCGGGGTGGTCACGGTGACCGCCGTCAACCGGGACGGCCACCCGTCCGCCTACTCCAACTTCGGGCGCGGCAAGGTCTCGCTGGCCGCCCCCGGCGGCGACCCGGACGGCGGCCCGCAGGGGGCGGTGGTCTCCGACTGGCCCGGCGGCCAGTACGCCGCGCTGGCCGGCACCTCGATGGCCGCGGCCCATGTGACCGGCGCGGTCGCGGTGGCCGCCGCGCTGCACCCGGACTGGGACTCGGACCGGCTCGCGACCCTGCTGGCCACCACCGCGGCCGCCGCCTGCCCGCCCGGCCCGTACGCCTGCGGCGACCGCCAGTACTACGGCGCGGGGACGCTCGCGCTGCCGCACTGAGCGGGCGGGGCCCGCCCCGGGTGGCCGGGGCCCGCGCCGGGCTGGGGACCGCCGGAAACCGGGTGACGGGCGCCGCGCCGTGGGCGAGGATCGGGGGATGACCGTCCACCTCACCACCGAGCGGCTGGTGCTGCGCCGCTTCACCCCCGCCGACGTCGACCACCTGCTGGAGCTGGACGGCGACCCCGAGGTGATGCGCCACCTCACCGGCGGCCGGGCCACCCCGCGCGAGGTGGTCGAGCGGGAACTGCTGCCGCTCTACTTCGACCACTACCGGCGGTACGGCGACCTCGGCTGGTGGGCCGCCGAGGAGCGGGCCGGCGGGGCCTTCCTGGGCTGGTTCGAGTTCCGCCCGACGGACCGGCAAGACCGCGGCGAGGTCGAGCTCGGCTACCGGCTGCGCCGGCCGGCCTGGGGCCGCGGCTACGCCACCGAGGGGGCCCGGGCGCTGATCCGCCGGGGCTTCAGCGAGCTCGGCGTGCGCCGGGTGGTGGCGTACACGATGACGGTCAACCGCGGCTCGCGGCGGGTGATGGAGAAGGCCGGGCTCCACTTCGTCCGGACCTTCCACGAGGAGTACCCGGAGGCGATCCCGGGCTCGGAGCACGGGGAGGTCGAGTACGCGCTGGAGGCGGCCGACTGGACGCCCTGAAGCCTCCGGTCCGGTCCGGGATACTGGTGGGCATGAGGCTGACCGAATTCTGGCGACGGATGTACGCACACTTCGGGGAGGTGTACGCGGAGTCCTTCGCCACCGACCACGTGATGAGCGAGCTGGGCGGGCGGACGGTGCAGCAGGCCCTGGACGCGGGCTGGGAGGCCAAGGACGTCTGGCGGATGGTCTGCGAGAACCAGGGCGTCTCCGCAGTGCTCCGCTGAACCGGTGCCCGGTGCCCGGTGGGGTGTCGGGCATGGGACAGACTGTCCGAGTGACAAGCAGCGCAGAACCGCAGAATTCGGACAGGTCGGCGCAGGTCGCCGACGAGGCCGCGGGCCGGCGGCCCGAACACCGCGACGGCGCCGACCGGGAGCCCGCCCGCGACTGCGCGCCGGCCCCGGCCGACGGGCTCCTGGGGACCGGCATGCCGCGCTGGCTGCCCCGCGCCATGGTGCTGGCGCTGGTCATGGTCGGGCTGTTCCAGCTCGCCGACTGGGCCTTCCACCAGCTGATCGACCTCTTCGTGATGCTGCTGGTCGCCTTCTTCCTCTCGCTGGCGCTGGAGCCGGCCGTCGACCGGATGGCGGCCCGGGGGGTGCGCCGGGGCGTCGGCACCTTCCTGGTCTTCGTGGCGGTGGCGGTCGCGGTGGGCGGGTTCCTGGCCGCGCTCGGCACCCTGCTGGTCGACCAGGTGGCGAAGATCGCCGGTGACCTGCCGCACCTGCTCGACAACCTGATCCACTGGATCAACCAGACCTTCCACCAGGACCTCTCGCTGGACGAGCTGCAGAAGAAGCTGCTCAAGGACTCCGGGGCGATCGAGACCTACGCGCAGCAGGCCGCCGACAACGTGTGGGGCGTCTCCTCGACCCTGATCGGCGGGCTGTTCCAGGCCTTCACGGTCGGGCTCTTCACCTTCTACTTCACCGCGGACGGCCCCCGGGTGCGCCGCACGGTCTGCTCGCTGCTGCCGCCCGCCAAGCAGGGCGAGGTGCTGCGGGCCTGGGAGATCGCGCTGGCGAAGACCGGCGGCTACCTCTACTCGCGGGCACTGCTCGCGGTCGCCTCGGCACTCGCGCACTGGGTGATGTTCGCGCTGCTGGACCTGCCGTACTCGGCGGCGCTGGCGGTCTGGGTGGGCGTCATGTCGCAGTTCGTGCCCACCATCGGGACGTATCTGGCCGGCGCGCTGCCGGTGCTGGTCGCGCTCACCGTGGAGCCGGTGGACGCGCTCTGGGTGCTGGCGTTCGTGGTCGTCTACCAGCAGATCGAGAACTACCTGCTGCACCCCCGGATCACCGCCAGGACGGTGGACGTGCACCCGGCGGTGGCCTTCGGCTCGGTGATCGCGGGCGCGGCGCTGCTCGGCGCGGTGGGCGCGCTGATCGCCATCCCGGCGGCCGCCACCCTGCAGGGCTTCGTCGGCACCTACGTGCGCCGGTACGAGGTGGCCACCGATCCGCGGATCGACCGGGGGGCCCAGCGGCGGGCCCGGCGGGAGCTGCGCCGGAAGGCGGCGCGGCGGCTGCGGCGGATGGTCGGCGCGGGGGTGGGGCCGGACGGCGCCGCGGGCGGGGAGGACGGGGGCGGCCGTGACGCCGGGCGGGACTCCGGGCGGGACGGGGGCCCGGGCCGGGGCGGCGAGGAGTAGCGCCGGGGCCGGCGGCCGACCGTTCGGCCGGGACCGGTCGGGCCCGGCCCACCTGCGCCACTTGAATCGAACAGGTGTTCTTTGTACTCTCCGGCGAAGAGTTTTCCACAGGGTCGAGCCCGGTCGGGGCCGATTGTCAGTGGGACGCGCTAGCGTCGAGAACGATGAAGCGCACAGCACAGAACCCGAGGGTGGAAGCCATGGCAGGTACGGACCGCGAGAAGGCTCTTGAGACCGCACTCGCCCAGATCGAGCGGCAGTTCGGCAAGGGCTCGGTGATGCGCCTCGGCGAGAAGGCCAACGAGCCGATCGACGTGATCCCCACCGGGTCCACCGCCCTGGACGTCGCCCTCGGGGTCGGCGGCATCCCGCGCGGCCGGGTGGTCGAGATCTACGGCCCCGAGTCGTCCGGAAAGACCACGCTGACCCTGCACCTGGCGGCCAACGCCCAGCGGGCCGGCGGCACGGTCGCGTTCGTCGACGCGGAGCACGCGCTCGACCCGGACTACGCGAAGAAGCTCGGCGTGGACACCGACGCCCTGCTGGTCAGCCAGCCGGACACGGGTGAGCAGGCCCTGGAGATCACCGACATGCTGATCCGCTCCGGCGCGATCGACCTGGTGATCATCGACTCCGTCGCGGCGCTCGTCCCGCGCGCGGAGATCGAGGGTGAGATGGGTGACTCGCACGTCGGTCTGCAGGCCCGTCTGATGAGCCAGGCGCTGCGCAAGATCGCCGGTGCGCTGAACCAGTCGAACACCACCGCCGTGTTCATCAACCAGCTCCGCGAGAAGATCGGCGTCATGTTCGGCTCGCCGGAGACGACGACCGGTGGCCGCGCGCTGAAGTTCTACGCCTCCGTCCGGCTCGACATCCGCCGGATCGAGACCCTGAAGGACGGCACCGAGGCGGTCGGTAACCGCACCCGGGTGAAGGTCGTCAAGAACAAGGTGGCCGCGCCGTTCAAGCAGGCCGAGTTCGACATCCTGTACGGCGTGGGCATCAGCCGCGAGGGCGGCCTGATCGACATGGGCGTCGAGCACGGGTTCATCCGCAAGTCGGGCGCCTGGTACACCTACGAGGGCGACCAGCTCGGCCAGGGCAAGGAGAACGCCCGCAACTTCCTGCGGGACAACCCGCAGCTCGCCGACGAGATCGAGCGGAAGATCAAGACCAAGCTCGGCATCGGCCCGAAGACGGCGGAGCCGGCCGAGGGCGAGGCGCCGGCCGCCGGTGCCGACGCCGCTGCCGAGGGCGGGGCCAAGCCGATCACCGCGACCGCCGCCAAGACGGCTGCGGCCAAGAAGACGACGGCGGCGGCCAAGGCCTGAGTCATTGATGCAGCACAGCAGGGCGGTGGACGGCGGCCCGGCGGGCCCGGAGGACGACGACTACGGCCCGCCGGACTGGTTCGCCGCAGTGGCCGAGCCGGAACCGGAGCCGGAGCCGGAGTTCGAACCGGATCCGGAGCCGGGGCCGGGACCCCGGCCCGAGCGGGGCGTGCCGCCCGGCCGGGCCGGGCGGCGGGGTGCTCCCGACGGCGCGAGCGGTCCGGACGGCCTGGACGACGCGCTCGGGCTGGTGTCCGCGTCCGAGCTGCCGACGGGTCGGCGCCGGCGCCGTTCGGCGCTGGTGGAGGAGACGGCTCCCGGCCATCCGGCCGGGGGAGGGGCGGCCGGCCACGGGGGTGCGGCCGCCCCTGCCTCCCGTACCGGCCCGGCCGATCTCGCCGACCCGGTCGATGCGGCCGAGGAGGGCGGGCGCGCCGGGCGGGGCGCAGGTGCCCGTCGCACGCGGGGACGCGCGCGGGAGCGCGCCGAGGGCGAAGGGCGCAAGGGCGCCCGGGGTGCCCGGGCGGCGAAGCCCGAGGAGTCGCTCGACCCCGAGGCCCGGGCGCGGGACATCTGCCTGCGCCTGCTCACCGGCGCCGCCAAGTCCCGCAAGCAGCTGGCCGACGCCCTGCGCCGCCGGGAGATCCCGGACGAGGTCGCCGACGGGGTGCTCACCCGGCTGGAGGAGGTCGGGCTGATCGACGACGCGGCTTTCGCCCAGGCCTGGGTGGAGTCCCGGCACGCCGTTCGCGGTCTCTCCAGGCGGGCGCTGGCCCAGGAGTTGCGGACCAAGGGGGTCGCCGGCGACCTGGTCGAGCAGGCCGTCGCGCAGCTGGACTACGACGACGAGACCGAGGCGGCCCGGGCCCTGGTCGAACGCAAGCTGCGGGTGACCAGGGGCCTGGAGCGGCAGGCCCGGACGCGGCGTCTGGTCGGCGTGCTGGCCCGGCGCGGCTACTCCGAGGGGCTGGCCTTCCGGGTGGTCCGGGAGGTCCTGGACGCGGAGGCGGCCGACGGCGGTCTGGATGGAGAGGACGTGGACGGAGGACCCGGTTCCGGGTGGGAATGACGGCCCCGCTGTGGAGGAGTTCGCCAACTACCTGGCCAGTCTTGACCGTTTCGTAACCTGCGCTTAGCCTCGCACTCAGTGCGGGTAACGCGTCGATCACTCCCCGGCCGTGCCGCGGGCAGGCATGCCCGGGCCCGGTCTCGGTTGGTCCCGGGCGGCGTGGCGCGCAGGACGGGGAGTGGGCAGGATGAGGATCGCGCTGAGCGCCGGACCGGTCGTCCCCCTGCTGTCGGCCGCGGTGCTGGTCGCCGTCGTGGCGGCGGCCTGGCTGACGGTCGGGCGCCTGCGGGTCGCGCAGCGGCGGGCCACGGCCGAGACCGAGCGGGCCCGGCGCCGGGCCGAGGAGCAGTCCGCGCGGTTGCGGGCCGAACTCGACCGGCGCGAGGAGCGGTTGACCGAGGAGCTGAGCCGCCTCCGGGCCCGCGAGGGTGAACTCGACGACCGCTCGACCGCGTTGGAGCGGTCCCGGATCCAGGCCGACGAACTGCTGCGGCGCCGGGCGGCGGAGCTGGAGCGCGCCGCCGGACTCTCGGCCGCCGAGGCCCGGGCCCAACTCGTCCGGGAGGCCGAGGCCGAGGCGCGGCGGGAGGCGGCCGTCGCCGTCCGCGAGATCGAGCGGGCGGCCAAGGAGGAGGGCGAGCAGCGGGCCCGGGAGATCGTCGCGGGGGCGATCCAGCGGCTGGCGAGCGAGCAGACGGCCGAGACGGCGGTGTCGCTCTTCCGGCTGCCCAACGAGGAGATGAAGGGGCGGATCATCGGCCGGGAGGGTCGCAACATCCGCGCCTTCGAGGCGGTCACCGGCGTCAATCTGATCATCGATGACACCCCGGTCTCGGTGCAGCTGTCCTGCTTCGACCCGGTCCGCCGGGAGACCGCCCGGCTCACCCTGGAGCAGCTGGTCGAGGACGGCCGGATCCACCCGATGCGGATCGAGGACGTCCACGAGCGCAGCCGCGAGGAGGTCGAGCGGCGCTGCGTCCCGGCCGGTGAGGACGCGCTGCTGTCGGCCGGGGTCGGCGGGCTGCACCCGGAGCTGGTGCGCACCCTGGGGACGCTGCGCTACCGGGCCTCGTACGGGCAGAACGTGCTGGGGCACCTGGTGGAGTCGGCGCACCTGGCCGGGATGATGGCCGCCGAGCTCGGGGTGGACCCGGCGCCGGTGCGCCGTTCGGCGCTGCTGCACGACATCGGCAAGGCGCTGACGCACGAGGTCGAGGGCAGTCACGCGGCGATCGGGGCGGACTTCGCCCGCCGGTACGGCGAGTCGGCGGACGTGGTGCACGCGATCGCGGCGCACCACGGCGAGGTGGAGCCGAGGACGGTCGAGGCGGTGCTGACCCAGGCCGCCGACGCCTGCTCGGGCGGCCGTCCGGGGGCGCGCAAGGAGTCGCTGGAGGTCTACGTGCGCCGGCTGGAGCGGCTGGAGGAGATCGCCCGGGCGCACGAAGGGGTGGCCAAGGTCTACGCGATGCAGGCCGGCCGCGAGGTGCGGGTGATGGTGCGGCCGGAGGTGGTGGACGACCTCGGGGCGCAGGTGATCGCCCGCGAGGTCGCCAAGCAGGTGGCGGAGGAGCTGACCTATCCGGGCCAGATCCGGGTCACGGTGGTGCGGGAGAGCAGGGTCACCGAGGTGGCCCGCTAGGCGAGTCCGCCGGGCGCGGCGTCGCGCCGGGGACCTGTCGGGGCGCGGCGGCCCCGGCGCCCGCCCCGGGACCGGAGCCGGTACCGCGGGCGGATTCGGTGCCGGTGTCGCGGCCGGGACGATCGGGTTCCTGGTCCGGCTCGGCACCGCCGGCCAGGGTCGGCGGCCCGCCCCGGGCGCGCTCGGCCAGCGCGAGGAGGTCGTCCGCCGCGGCGCCCTGGGTGACCCCGACCAGATGGCCGTCCGGCCGGATCAGCAGCACGGTGTGCGGTCCGGCTCCCGGGTACTCCTCGGCGACCAGCACCTCGGCCGGCACCGGCAGGGCCGCGGCGACCTCGGCCAGCCGGGGCATCAGCCCGGCGCCGAGCCAGTGTTCGGCGGACCAGACGGCGGTGCCGGGGGCGACCAGCAGCAGCAGGAAGGGGGCACCGAGCCGGGCGTGCAGCTGGTCCGGCGTCCCGTCGGTGGTGAGCACCGGCAGGTCCGGGACGAGCACGCCGGGCGAGGTGGCGGGCAGCAGTTCGCTGAGCGAGGTCGCGTCGCGCCGGCCGCGCTGCACCGGGACCCGCCCGGGCACGCCGCTGGGCGCCGCCGGGTAGGCGGGAGCGCCGCCGAAGCGGCCGGTGCCGAGCTGGCCGTCGGCGAGCAGCGGCGCGTGCTTGCGGAACGAGCCGGAGAGCAGCGAGCGCCGGGTGGCCTGCCAGCCGCGCAGCGGGCGCAGCAGCGGCATGGCCTGGTCGACGGCGCGCAGCCGGGCGCCGACCGCGCCGCGCCGCTCGGCCTCGTACCCGTCGAGCAGCGAGCCGCCGGGCTGGGGGCCGCCGGTGTGCAGATGCCAGGCGAGGGCGAGGCGCCAGGCGAGGTTGTCGGCGTCGCGCAGGCCGTCGGCGAGGTTCTGCATGCCGAGGGCGCCGTGCAGGTGGGCGGCGTCGCCGGCGAGGAAGCAGCGGCCGCTGCGGAACCGGGCGGCGAGGCGCTGCTGGGCGGTGTGGTCGGCGGCGGCGAGCAGCTCGTACCGGGGCAGCTCGCCGCACCAGCCGGTCAGGGTCGCGGTGACCCGGGTGAGCAGGGTGTCGCCGGTGACGACGCCGGGCCAGGTGGCGTGCGGGTCGACGGGTTCGCTGGGGACCGGCCGGCCGGGGGGCAGTCGCCAGTCGAGGCGCCAGACGCCGTCCGGCAGCGGTCGGGCGGAGGCCTCGCGGTCGCCGCGCCACGGGGGCTCGCGGTGCAGCCGGGCCTCGGTGAAGGGCAGGTCGACCCGGACGGTGGCGACGGCGTTGCGGTCGACGGCCGGCCGGCCGGGGAAGCGGATCCGCAGCAGCTTCCGGACGGCTGAGCGGGCTCCGTCGCAGCCGACCAGGTGGCTGCCGCGCCACCAGGTCTCGGTGCCGTCCTGCGGGTTGCGGGTGCGGACGCTGACGCCGTCGCGGTCCTGGGCGAGTTCGGTGACGCGGCTCAACGGCACCAGCCGCACCAGCGGGGTGCCGGTCAGGGCGTCGCGCAGGCCGCGCTGGAGGCGGTGCTGGGGCAGGTGGAGGACGGGGGTGTCGGCCAGGTCGATCCGCAGCACCTCCTGGCGGCGGCGCCAGATGGTGAAGGCGTCCCACCGGGCGGCGTCCGAGGCGGCCCGCGGGTAGCCGATCCTGGTCAGGAAGGCGGCGGTGTCGGCCCCGAGCACGACGCTGCGAGGGCCCTCGGGGCAGAGCCCGGAGCCCTCGTCCAGGACGACGGTCGGCACCTCGTGCCGGGCGAGGGCGAGGGCCAGGGCCAGACCGACCGGTCCGGCCCCGACCACGATCACCGGGTCCATGCCGGGCCCTCCGCGCAGCGGCCGGCCGGGCGGGCGGAGCCGCGCACCCCCGGGGCCGGGCAGGCCGACGAGGGGGCGTCATATGCCGCGAGGATGGTCCCGGATGGTGTCACGAAGAGCAATGCAACAGTTCGCCTGCGTGTCCGTCAAGCAGCAGCTGATGTGCGCCGGTTCGCGCCGCGGCGGCCGCGTGCCTCGATCCACCGGGCGAGCGCGGTGAGCAGCAGGCACATCGCGATGTAGATGGGCCCGATCACCAGGACCACGGGGATGTAGGGGAAGCCCGCGGCGTTGAGCGGCTGACTGGCGATCGCCTTACCGACGAACAGCAGCTCGTGGTAGGTGATGATGAAGCCGAGCGAGGTGTCCTTGAGGGTGACGACCAGCTGGCCGATCATCGTGGGCAGCATCGAGCGGACCGCCTGCGGCACCAGGATGGTCGTCATCACCTGGGTCT
Source organism: Kitasatospora sp. NPDC005751 (assembly GCF_040630835.1). Classification (NCBI taxonomy): domain Bacteria; kingdom Bacillati; phylum Actinomycetota; class Actinomycetes; order Kitasatosporales; family Streptomycetaceae; genus Kitasatospora; species Kitasatospora sp. NPDC005751. Next base: position 100,606 of record NZ_JBEXYC010000018.1, on the reverse strand, counting down.
TGCGCAGGCCGAGCGCGAACGCGGCCTCGCCCTGACCGCGCGGCACGGCGTTGACGCCGCTGCGGATGATCTCCGCCTGCACGGAGCCGTTGTAGAGCGTGAGCCCGATCACCAGGGCCCACATCGGCTCCTTGGCGAAGAAGGCGTAGTAGAGCGCGACGATCAGGATGAGCAGCGGCATCGCCCGGAAGAACTGGACGAAGGAGACCGCCGCCCAGCGGACCGGCCTGTGGTCGGAGAGCTGTCCGGCCGCCAGCAGCGCGCCCAGGGCCAGCGAGCCGACCGCGGCCAGCCCGAAGGCCTCCAGGGTGGCCAGCAGACCGTCGACGATCCGCTGCTGGACGGTGTTGTACTGGAAGACGTCCCAGAGCTGGGCGTCGAACTGGCCGTTGGAGGCCAGGCTGGCGATCGCGTACCAGAGCAGGCCGGCGATCGCGAGCAGCGACAGCACCCCGAACAGCCGGTACCGCGTGCGGGCCCGCGGGCCCGGGGCGTCGTAGAGGACGCTGGCCGTGGAGGAGCGGGTGAAGAGGGCGTTCATCGGGCCACCGCCAGTCGGTCTTCCAGGAAGCGGAACAGCAGGGCGACGACGGCGCTGATCACCAGGTAGGCGCAGGCCACCCAGAAGAAGATCGCGAAGATCGAGTAGCCGTCCTCGGAGAACGACTGCTGCGCGCTGTACAGCTCGCTGACGCTGAAGGCGCCGGCGATCGCCGAGTTCCTCGGCAGGGCGATGAAGACGCTGCTCAGCGGTGCCAGCACCGTCCTGGCGGCCTGCGGCAGGACGATGCTGGTCAGGGTCTGACCGAAGGTCATGCCGAGGCTGCGGGCGGCCTCGGCCTGGCCGAGCGGCACGGTGTTGATGCCCGAGCGGAGCACCTCGCAGACGAACGAGGCCGTGTAGCTGCCCAGCGCCAGCACCGCGAAGGTGAGGTGGCTGAAGTGCACGCCGAGCGGCGGGAGCCCGAACGTGACGGCGAAGAACAGCACCGTCAGCGGGGTGTTGCGGAAGAGCGTCACCCAGGCCGTGCCGAAGCCGCGCAGCGCGGGTATGGGGGAGACCCGGAAGGCCGCCAGCAGGGTGCCCAGCAGCAGGGCGAGCAGTGCGCTGAGCGCGCTCAGCTCGATCGTCTGCAGGAAGCCGTCGCGGAACAGCGCGAAGTTGCCGTCCTCGAACAGGAAACCCATCCGGCGGCCCTCCTCTCAGGAGTGGTCAGGAACGGTGGTCGGCGGGCGGTCAGTACCGCTCAAGGGCCGGCGGGGTGGGCGCGGCCGAGCCGGAGAGGCCGAGGGTGGCGTCGTACGCCTTCTTCCAGTCGCCGTTGTCCTGGTGCGCCTTCAGGGCGTCGCTGATGGCGCCCCGCAGGGCGGCGTCGTCCTTGTTCAGGCCCACGCCGTAGTTCTCCTTGGTGAACGGCTTGCCGACCACCTTGAGCTTGGGCGCGTACTTGGAGGCGTAGCCCTTGAGGATGGCGTCGTCCGTGGTGACGGCGTCGACCTCGCCCGACAGCAGCTTCTCGACGCAGGCCGAGTAGGTGTCGAACTGGGTGATCTTCGGCGAGTACTGCTGGATGTTCTTGATCGAGGTGGAGCCGGTGGCGGTGCAGATGTTCTTGCCGTTGACCGATTCCGGGCCGGTGATCGAGGTGTTGTCCGCCTTGACCAGGAAGTCCTGGCCGGCGATGAAGTACGGGCCGGCGAAGGACACCGTCTTCTTGCGCTCGTCGTTGATGCTGTAGGTGCCGACGTAGAAGTCGATCTGGCCCTTGGAGATCGCGGGCTCGCGCTGCGAGGAGACCAGGGTCTGCCACTTGATCTGCTGCGGGGTGAAGCCGAGGTCCGCGGCGACCATCTTGGCGATCTCGATGTCGAAGCCGCTGCGGTCGCCGCTGGCGAGGTCCTCGAAGCCGAGGAACGGCTGGTCGGACTTGGCGCCGATGATCAGCTGGCCGCGCTTCTTGGCCTCGGCGAAGATCGCGGAGTCCACCTTCGCGTCGGTCTTGACGGTGTAGGTGGGCAGCTTGGGGGCGGTGCTGCCGCTGGCGGCGGCGTCACCGGGGGTGCCGTCCTTGCCACAGGCGGCGGTGGCGGTGAGCGCGATGGCACAGAGCGCGACGGCGAAGGTGCGACGAGTCCTCATGAGGGTGGTTCTCCTCGGGGCTGGGCCACGGTTCAACCGGGCTCTGGCGACAGGAAGGTGGCCGGGCGGACGGGACCGGCGCCGGCGTCCTTGCCGTCGCCGACCGGTGGTCCGTCCGGAAGCTCAGTGGTGCAGGATCTTCGAGAGGAAGTCCTTCGCGCGGTCGCTGCGCGGCGCGGTGAAGAAGGCCTCGGGGGTGTTCTGCTCGACGATTCGGCCGTCGGCCATGAAGAGCACGCGGTTGGCGGCGGAGCGGGCGAAGCCCATCTCGTGGGTGACGACGACCATCGTCATGCCGTCGGCGGCCAGCTGGCGCATGACCTCCAGCACCTCGTTGATCATCTCCGGGTCGAGCGCCGAGGTGGGCTCGTCGAAGAGCATCACCTTCGGGTTCATCGCCAGTGCCCGGGCGATCGCGACGCGCTGCTGCTGGCCGCCGGAGAGCTGCGCCGGGAACTTCGACGCCTGCGCGCCGACCCCGACCCGCTCCAGCAGCTCCTGGGCGGTCCGCACCGCCTTCTCACGGGCGATCCCGCGCACCTTGACCTGGCCGAGCACCACGTTCTCCAGCACGGTCTTGTGCGCGAAGAGGTTGAAGCTCTGGAACACCATGCCGACCTCGGCACGCAGCTTGGCCAGCTCCCGGCCCTCGGCGGGCAGCGGCCGGCCGTCGATGGTGATCGTGCCGGAGTCGACGGTCTCCAGCCGGTTGATCGTCCGGCAGAGCGTGGACTTGCCGGAGCCGGAGGGGCCGATCAGCACCACCACCTCGCCCTGGGCGATCTCCAGATCGATGTCCTGGAGGACGTGAAGGGCACCGAAGTGCTTGTTCACCCCGTTCAGCACCACCAGCGGAGCGGTCGCGGCGGCGCTGGAGTCCTTGATCAGGCTCTCGGTCATCGCGCCTGCTCCTCGTGTCGGCCCCCGGAGTCGAACTCCCTTGGGCGGCAGTGATGGTAGGAACCGGGGGCCTCGGCCGGCGGAGCCTCGGCCCCCGGTGGGGTGACCATAGGAGCGATGACGATGCCACGTCAGCCGATCTGAGCGGAACTTGAGGATCACGATCCGGCCACACGCCCGGCAAGTGCCGTTCACACCGGGAAACAGGGGGGCACCGTGACAGCGGGCACCCGCACCGCCGCGCGCCGTCCCCGGCGGTCCCGGGGCGTGGCCGAGCCTGGCGTCCGGCGCTCCGCTGGCCCATACTGCGCAGGACCGGGACCTGCCCGGTGGGGCCCGTGAACATCACGTGACACCCCGGGGAACGTCGGGGGGAGGAGGAACGATGCGACTGCTGCTCGTCGAGGACGACGAACGTGTGGCCGCCGCGCTGGTCGCGGTCCTGGGCCGGCACGGCTTCCAGGTCAGGCACGCCCGCAGCGGGCACGAGGCGCTCGACGCGCTGGTGCCGGACGGCAACGACCCGTACCGGGTGGTCCTGCTCGACCTCGGCCTGCCCGACCGGGACGGCTTCGAGGTCTGCAGCCGGATCCGGGCCGGCAGCGGCGTGCCCGTGATCATGGTGACCGCCCGCGCCGACATCCGCTCCCGGATCCACGGCCTCAACCTCGGTGCCGACGACTACGTCACCAAGCCCTACGACATGGGTGAGTTGCTCGCCCGGATCCACGCCGTGGCCCGGCGCGGCGCGGCACCCGCCGCCGCCGCGGTGCCCGCCCCCGACGTCGTACCGCAGCAGGGCGGGCCGCTGGAGTCCCGCGGCATCCTGATCGACCGCGAGCGCCGCCGGGTCAGCGTGGACGGCCGGGACGTCCCGCTCACCCGCAAGGAGTTCGACCTGCTGGCGCTGCTCGCGCAGAGCCCCGGCGTGGTCTACCGCCGCGAGCAGATCTTCAGCGAGGTCTGGCGCAGCGGCTGGGAGGGCAACGGCCGCACCCTGGAGGTGCACATCGGCTCGCTGCGCACCAAGCTCGCGCTGCCCGGGCTGGTCGAGGCCGTCCGCGGCGTCGGCTACCGGCTGATCCCCGAGAGCCCGGCCGCCGCCGGGTCCGCCGGGTCCGCCGCGACGGCCGCGGCGCAAGCCCCCCAGGCCCGCGCGGAGCACTGACCGCACGTGCGTACCCGCCTGCTCGGGATCCTGCTCGCCCTGATGCTCTGCGTGCTGGCCGCTCTCGGGCTGCCGCTCGCCGCGGCGGTCGCGGCCGCCGAGCAGAGCCGGGTGGTGGTCGACCGGCTCGACGACGCCGCCCGGTTCGCCCAGGACCTGCCCACCTCGGGCGTCTCCGGGCTGGAGTCCGCCCTCAAGGGGGAGTCCCAGCCCGCTCCCGGCGACCTCAGCCGCCGGCACGCGCTGGACGCCGAGGTGGCGCGCTACCACGACCTCTACGGCGTGCGGCTCGGCATCTTCCAGCGCGACGGCCTGCCGATCGCCACCGCCCCCGAGGACTGGCGGGTACCCGCCGGCGGCTGGGGCGAGCAGGCCTTCCAGGAGGCCCTGGACGGGCGGCGCAGCCACAACCCGCCGCAGGTCTGGCCGTGGACCCCTGACCGGACCCTGACCATCGCCACCCCGGTGGTCCGGGACGGCGACGTGGTCGCCGTGGTGCTCAGCGAGTCCCCGACCGGGCCGATGCGCACCCGGGTGCTGCACCGCTGGCTGGTGATCGGGGCCGGCGAGGCCGCCGCGATGATCGTCGCGGTGCTGCTGGCCGTCCGGCTCACCGAGTGGGTGCTGCGGCCCGTCCGGACTCTCGACCGGGCCACCCACGACATCGCCACCGGCCGGATGAACGCCCGGGTGGCGCCCGGCGGCGGGCCGCCCGAACTGCAGCGCCTGGCCCGCTCGTTCAACGACATGGCCGACCACGTGGTGCTCGCCCTGGACCAGCAGAAGGCCTTCGTCGCGGACGCCTCGCACCAGCTGCGCAACCCGCTGGCGGCGCTGCTACTACGGGTCGAGGTACTGGGCCTGGAGCTGCCCGAGGGGCACGACGAGGAGCTCGGCAGGGTCCGGGAGGAGGGCGTTCGGCTGGCCCGGGTGCTGGACGACCTGCTGGGCCTGGCCACCGCCGAGCACGCCCGCCCCGAGCCGGAGCCGACCGACCTGGTCGCGCTCACCCTGGCCCGGGCGGACGCCTGGCGGCCGGTGGCCCAGCAGCGCGGGATCGAGCTCGGCTGGGAGGGCCCGGCGCTCGCCCTCGGCATGGCCGACCCGATCGGCTTCGGCAGCGCGCTGGACGCCGTGGTCGACAACGCGCTCAAGTTCGGCCCGGCCGGCAGCCGGGTCCGGGTGCTGGTGGCGGTGCGGCGCGACGAGGTCGCGGTGACCGTCTCGGACGCCGGGCCGGGGCTCGCTGAGGAGGAGCTGGCCCGGGCCGGCGACCGGTTCTGGCGCAGCGCGCGTCACCAGAACGTGGACGGCTCGGGGCTCGGGCTCTCGATCGCCCGCACCCTGCTGCTGGCCGCCGGCGGCTCGCTCACCTTCGCCCCGGTCCGGCCGACCGGCCTCGCGGTGACGCTGGCGGTGCCGCGGGCGGGCAAGAAGCTCTGACGGCCGGGGCCGGGGCCGGGGCGGTTCGGGGCCCCGGGGGTCCGGGCCTCGCGGTGTCAGGACCTCACGGCTTCACCGAGCGGTAGTAGCGCATCGCGCCCTCGTGCAGCGGGAGCGGGTCGGTGTAGACGGCGGTGCGCAGGTCGACCAGCTGGGCGGCGTGGACCTGGGCGCCGATCTGGTCGCGGCTGTCTATCACCGCCCGGGTCATCCCCTGCACCAGGTCGGTGTCCACGTCCTCGCGGGTGATCAGCAGGTTGGGCACGGCCACCGTGGCGACGGCGTCCTTGGGCTCGGCGTTGGGGTAGGTGCCCTTCGGCATGGTGGCCGCCCGGTAGGCGTCGGTGCCGCCGCCCTCGACCTTGTGCACGGCCTCGGCGAGGTCGCCGAGCGGTACGAGCCTGATCCCGATGTGGTCGGACAGGTCGGTCAGCGCGCTGGTCGGCAGCCCGCCGGACCAGAAGAAGGCGTCCAGCTTGCCGGCCCGCAGCTGGTCGGCGGCGTCGCCGACGCCCAGCATGACCGGCGTGATGTCGTGGTCCGGGTCGAGGCCGGCCGAGGAGAGCAGCCGTCTGGTCACCAGGTTCACCCCGGACAGGGCCTGCCCGACGCCGACCCGCTTGCCCTTGAGGTCGGCCGTCCGGCGCACCGTCGAGTCGGCGGGGACGATCAGCTGGAGGTAGTCGTCGTAGAGCCGGGCGATGGCCCGCAGCCGGTCCTTGCCGGGGCCGGAGTACTCGGCGACGGCGTCGGCGGTCGCGATCGCGAAGTCGTCCTGGCCGCTGGTGACCCGGGCCAGGTTGTCGATCGAGCCCTGCGAGTTGTCCAGCCGCAGCCGCACCCCCGGCATCGCCCTGGCGACGTGGGTCTGCAGCAGTTGCCCGTACCGGTCGTAGACGCCGCGCTGGACCCCGGTGGCGAAGCCGGTCTCGCCGCGCGGGTAGTCGGGCGTGCGGCCCGCCGAGAGCCACCAGCCGCCGAACCCGGCCGCCACCAGCACCAGGACCAGCAGCGTCCGCCACAGCGGGCTGCGGGCGGCGGCGCGGAGGGCGCCGCCGGGGCGGGGATCGGGGGAGGGGGCCATGCAGGGATAGTGCCAGGCGCGGGCGGCGAACGGGAGGGGCGCAGGCCGGGGCGGGTGGCGGCCGGCGCCCGGAGAGCGGGCGGGCGGCGCCCGGGCGGGCGGGGAAAAGCCCTTCGCGGGTGCCCGTACCCTGGTTGGGTGAGCGGTGAGAGCGGATTGAAGAGCTACAAGGTCGTCACGTACGGCTGCCAGATGAACGTCCACGACTCCGAGCGGCTGTCCGGGCTGCTGGAGGACGCCGGGTACGTGAAGGCAGGGCAGGACGGCGACCCGGACCTGGTCGTGTTCAACACCTGCGCGGTGCGCGAGAACGCCGACAACAAGCTGTACGGCAACCTCGGGCAGCTGGCGCCGGTGAAGAGCCGCCACCGGGGCATGCAGATCGCCGTCGGCGGCTGCCTGGCGCAGAAGGACCGCGACACCATCGTCCGCAAGGCCCCCTGGGTCGACGTGGTGTTCGGCACCCACAACATCGGGCACCTGCCCGCGCTGCTGGAGCGGGCCGCGGTCGAGCGCAAGGCCCAGGTCGAGATCCTGGAGTCGCTGGAGACCTTCCCGTCCACGCTGCCCACCCGCCGCGAGTCCGCGTACGCCGCGTGGGTGGCCATCTCGGTCGGCTGCAACAACACCTGTACGTTCTGCATCGTCCCCGCGCTGCGCGGCAAGGAGGAGGACCGCCGCCCGGGCGACGTCCTCGCCGAGATCGAGGCGCTGGTCGGCGAGGGCGTCATCGAGGTCACCCTGCTGGGCCAGAACGTCAACGCCTACGGCTCCGACCTGGGCGACCGCGAGGCGTTCTCCAAGCTGCTGCGCGCCGCCGGGCAGATCGAGGGCCTGGAGCGGATCCGCTTCACCTCGCCGCACCCGCGGGACTTCACCGACGACGTGATCGCCGCGATGGCCGAGACCCCGAACGTGATGCACCAGCTGCACATGCCGCTGCAGTCCGGCTCGGACACCGTGCTCAAGGCGATGCGCCGCTCGTACCGGCAGGAGCGCTTCCTCGGCATCATCCGGAAGGTGCGCGAGGCGATGCCGGACGCGGCCATCTCCACCGACATCATCGTGGGCTTCCCCGGCGAGACCGAGGAGGACTTCGAGCAGACCATGCACACCGTGCGCGAGGCCCGCTTCACCAACGCCTTCACCTTCCAGTACTCCAAGCGCCCCGGCACCCCGGCCGCCGAGATGGAGAACCAGGTGCCGAAGGCCGTCGTGCAGGCCCGCTACGACCGGCTGATCGCGCTCCAGGAGGAGATCTCCTGGGAGGAGAACAAGAAGCAGGTCGGACGCACCCTGGAGATCCTGGTCGCCGAGGGCGAGGGCAAGAAGGACGACCGGACCGACCGGCTCTCCGGCCGCGCGCCCGACAACCGGCTGGTGCACTTCACCCGGCCCGCCGAGCCGGTGCGCCCGGGCGACACGGTGACCGTCGAGATCACCTACGCCGCCCCGCACCACCTGCTGGCCGAGGGCCCGACCCTCGGGGTGCGCCGCACCCGGGCCGGCGACGCCTGGGAGAAGCGCCAGGCGGCCCCGGCGGCCAAGCCGGCCGGCGTGATGCTCGGCCTGCCCACCATCGGCGCCCCGGCGCCGGTGGCGGCCCCCGCGGCGGGCGGCTGCTGCGGCGACTGACCGGCGCTCCTTCGGCGGCCCGGCGGGATCTCGGATCCCGCCGGGCCGCCGTCGTCCCCGGCCGAACGGCCGTCCTTCTTCGTTAGAGTGATCCACATGCTGGTTGCCGCCGCCGTCTGCCCCTGTCCGCCGCTGCTCGTCCCGGAGGTCGCCGCCGGCGCCGCCGCCGAGCTGGAGCCGCTGCGCGCGGCCTGCGACGAGGCGCTCGCCGCGCTGCTCGCGGCGGGACCGGAGCTGGTCGTGGTGGTCGGGACCGGTCCCGAGCCCGAGGTCTGGACCGAGGGCGGCGCGGGCTCCTTCCACCGGTACGGCGTGCCGCTGGTGGCCAGGCTGCCGTCCGGCCGGGTCGAGGGGCCGGAGCTGAGCCCCGCGCTGACCGTCGGCGCCTGGCTGCTGGAGCGGGCCGGGGCCACCCTGCCGACGCACGCCTGCGCGGTGCCCGCCGACGCGCCCGCCGACCGGATGCTCGGGCTGGGCCAGGGGCTGGCCGGGCTGGCCGACCGGGTCGGGCTGCTGGTGATGGGCGACGGCAGCGCCTGCCGCTCGCTGAAGGCGCCGGGCTACCTGGACGAGCGGGCCGAGGGCTTCGACGCGGTGATCGCGGACGCGCTGGGCTCGGCGGACACGGCGGCGCTGGCCGCCGTCGACCCGGGCCTGGCCGGCGAGCTGCTGGCCGAGGGCCGGGCCCCCTGGCAGGTGCTGGCCGGCGCCGCCGGGGGCGCCGGCCTCACCGCGCGGCTGGGCTACCGGGACGCGCCGTACGGGGTCGGGTACTTCGTCGCGTCCTGGAGCTGAGACCGGGCCCGGCGAGCGACCCGGGAGCGGGCCGGGGTCAGGCGGACGGGCCGCCGGCACCGGGAGCGCCGGGAGCCCCTGGAGCGCCCGGGTCGCCGGGCTTGTGGGCGAAGTCGTCGACCGCCCCCTTGGCCTTGCTGGCGCCGTGCTCGATCTTGTCGCTGTACTTGCCCTTGGTCGCCTTGTCGATCGCGCAGCCGGCCTTGTCCACCACCTGCTCGATCTGCTCGCTGTGCTTGCCGGCCAGTTCGCTCGCCTTCCCCTTGAGCTCGCCGGCCTTGCCCTTGAGGTTGTCCATCAGACCCATGGTGGTCTCACCCTTCCTCTCTGTTTCCTGCTCAACGTCCGTCGCGGCCGAACCGTTCGCAGCCCGGTGAAAACGGCCGGAACCGCTCATATCGTCGCCCGGTGGGGCCGGACGGACGGGGAGGTCACCGGCGCGGCGACGGTTTTGCGAGACTGGTCCGGTGAGCAGCTCCCGTACCGTCCAGCCCCATGCCGCCCCGCCGCGCGTCGTCTCGGTGGTGGGCGCGACCGCCGCCGGCAAGTCCGACCTGGCCGTCGCCCTCGCCCGGGCCCTGGGCGGCGAAGTGATCAACACCGACTCGATGCAGCTCTACCGGGGCATGGACATCGGTACGGCCAAGCTCACCCTGGCGGAGCGCGAGGGCGTCCCGCACCACCTGATGGACATCTGGGACGTCACCGAGGCCGCCAGCGTCGCCGAGTACCAGCGGCTGGCCCGGGCCGAGATCGACCGGTTGCTCGCGGCCGGCCGGACCGCCGTCCTGGTCGGCGGCTCGGGCCTGTACGTCCGGGCGGCGATCGACGAGATGGAGTTCCCCGGCACCGACCCGGAGGTCCGGGCCCGGCTGGAGGCCGAGCTGGCGCAGGCCGGCCCGTACGCGCTGCACCGGCGCCTGGCGGAGCTGGACCCGGCCGCCGCCGAGGCGATCCTGACCGGCAACGGCCGACGGATCGTCCGGGCGCTGGAGGTCATCGAGATCACCGGGCAGCCCTTCACCGCCAACCTGCCGAGCAACACCGCCGTCTACGACGCCGTCCAGATCGGCGTCGCGGTGCCCCGGCCCGAACTGGACGAGCGGATCGCCCTGCGGGTCGACCGGATGTGGCGGGCCGGACTCCTGGACGAGGTGCGGGAGCTGGAGGGGCTCGGCCTGCGTGAGGGCCGGACGGCCTCCCGGGCGCTCGGCTACCAGCAGGTGCTGGACCACTTCGCCGGCGAGTGCACCGAGGACGAGGCCCGTGCCGAGACCGTCCGGGCCACCAAGCGGTTCGCCCGCCGCCAGGAGTCCTGGTTCCGGCGCGACGACCGGATCCACTGGCTCTCCCGGCCGGCCGGCGCCGACCCCGCCGAGCTGCTCTCCCGCTCACTGGAGCTGATCGAGCGTCAGTAATCGGACGGCCCGTGGACGGGATCCGGCCAATCCGGCGGTGCACCTGCGCGCGCAGGTGGGCGTGCAGGACGAACCCGCGGTTACGGCCGGATCACGTCATGGCCACGGATCACCCGATGGCCCCGGTCAGGCCCGGAACGCCCTCCTGGACATGCCATCATCGATGCCATAAGGGTCGGCCCCGGGCGGGTCGACCGTTGCCCGGCCGCGAGTCCGCACTCGTGTCGAACTGTCAGGGGAGGCCGCGTGTCGACGGGTACCGGCCCCGAAAGCGGTCAGAGCGGGAGCGCCACGGCTCAGGCCGACGGCCCCGACACCTCCTCCCTGCCGGACCTGCCGGTGCTGGCGGGTCTCGACGGACCGACCTCCTACGCGCTCGCGCTGCCCGCCCTGGACACCAGCGCCCCGGCCGGCGCGGTGCACGAGCGGGAGATCCGGCCGCGCCGCCGGCTGCGCTGGTGGCAGACCCTGCCGATCGCGCTGCTGGGCACCGCCGGCTCGCTGATGTTCGCCTTCCCGCTCGCCTTCGGCTCGGCCGGGGCCGGCTCCGCGATGGTCGGCATGCTCGGTCTGCTGCTCACCGCGGCCTCGGTCGGCTGGGGCGCGATGGCCGCCCGGCACGCCGGGTACAAGTGGCCGGGGCTGCCGCGTCGCGGCTCGGGCCGGCGCGCCGGGTGGAAGGCGATCGTGATCTACACCCTGGTCGCCCTGGTCGCCTGCGCGCTCGCGCTGTGGCGGGTCGTCCACCTGCGCTGACCGCCACCACCCCCCGCCTCGGCGGGCGCGGTCCGCCTGCTGGTCCGCGGCGCTGCGGAGCGGGCCCGCTCAGTATGATCGGGAGGGTGAGCGAATCCTCCGTGACCCCCGCCGGCCTGCCCTTCCTGAAGGGGCACGGCACTCAGAACGACTTCGTCATCGTGCCCGATCCGGACGGCCTGCTGACGATCGGCCCCGAGGCGGTCGCCGCGCTCTGCGACCGCCGGGCCGGCATCGGCGGGGACGGGCTGCTGCGGGTGGTGCGCTCGGCCGCCGACCCGGTCGCGGCCGACCAGGCGGAGCAGGCCGAGTGGTTCATGGACTACCGCAACTCCGACGGTTCGATCGGCGAGATGTGCGGCAACGGGGTCCGGGTCTTCGCCCGCTACCTGGTCGAGGCCGGGCTGGCCGAGCCTGGCGAGCTGGCGGTGGCCACCCGGGCCGGCGTGCGGCGGGTGCGGGTGGGCGCGGACGCCGGGGACGGCACGCCCGGTCAGGTGACCGTGGACATGGGCCGCGCGGTGCTGCCCGGACCGGACGGCATCGAGGTGGCGGTCGGCGAGCGGCGCTGGCCGGCCCGCAGCGTGAACATGGGCAACCCGCACGCGGTGGCCTTCGTGGACAGCCTCGACCAGGCCGGCGACCTGCTGAGCGCGCCGCTCACCAGCCCCGCGAACGCCTACCCGGAGGGCGTCAACGTCGAGTTCGTGGTGGACCGCGGTCCACGCCACGTCGCGATGCGGGTGCACGAGCGCGGCTCGGGCGAGACCCGCTCCTGCGGCACCGGGGCCTGCGCCGTCGCCGTGGCCGCCGCCCGGCGGGACGGTGTCGACCCGGCGGTCACCGGTGAGGCCGTCACCTACACCGTGGACGTGCTCGGGGGCCGGCTGATGATCACCGAGTACCCGGACGGCCGGGTGGAGAAGACCGGTCCGGCGGTCATCGTGGCCCGCGGCGAGCTCGACCCGGGGTGGCTCGCCACCGCCCACCGGTAGGTCCGGTTCGAACAGGCCCTGGCAGTGCGGCCGGTTTGCCCATTTCGTGCGGTGATGAATCCCCCCGTTCGGGTGATCCCGATGACCGACGGGGAGCAGGGCGTCGCGGAACGTGCTCTGCTCGGTAGCATGGACCACCGGGTCGGCCAATGCTCCCGGTGACCGCTGCCGGAGGTGCCGATGACCATCGAAGCCGGGCAGCCCCTGGCGGGGCAGCCGACGTCCGCACGGCAGGCCGGGCCCAAGCGGCCCCTGGGAGGCCTCGGCCGGGCCGCCCTCGGCCGAGCCGGGCGTGCCGCCCTGCTGGCCACCGGCCGCACGCCGGTGCCGGACGCGCTCGAACCGCTGGTGCAGGCCCACCGCCGCCACCATCCGCAGGCCGACCTCGGCCTGCTCGGCCGGGCCTACCGGCTCGCCGAGGCCAGCCACCGCGGCCAGAAGCGCAAGAGTGGCGAGCCGTACATCACCCACCCACTGGCCGTCACCATGATCCTGGCCCAACTCGGCGCCGGGACCACCACGTTGGTCGCCTCGCTGCTCCACGACACCGTGGAGGACACCGAGTTGACGCTGGACCAGGTGGGGGCCGGCTTCGGGCCCGAAGTCGCTTACCTGGTCGACGGGGTGACGAAGCTGGAGAAGGTCGACTTCGGTGCGGCGGCCGAGGCGGAGACCTTCCGCAAGATGCTGGTCGCCACCGGGGACGACGTCCGGGTGATGGTCATCAAGCTCGCCGACCGGCTGCACAACATGCGCACCATCCGGCACATGAAGCCGGCCAGCCGGGTCCGGATCGCCAAGGTCACCCGGGACGTGCTGATCCCGCTGGCCGAGCGGCTGGGCATCCAGGTGCTCAAGGCGGAGCTGGAGGACATCGTCTTCGCCACCCTGCACCCGGAGGAGTACGCCCGGACCAGGGCGCTGCTGGCCGGCCGCGAGGACCACCCGGACGCCCTGCTCGCCCCGTTCGCCCTGGCGCTGGGCCGCCAGCTCGCCGAGGCCGGGGTGGCCGCCGAGGTCACCGTCCGGCCGCGGCACTGCGTCTCGCTGCACCGGGTCCTGCTCAAGCGGGACGCCGCCGCCGGGCCGGACGGGCGCCCGCAGGGGCCCCAGCCCGCCGACTTCGGCCGGGTGCTGGTGGTGGTCGAGGAGAACGCGGACTGCTACGCCGTGCTCGGCGAACTGCACACCTGCTGGACACCGCTGCCGGGCGAGTTCAAGGACTTCGTGGCCGCTCCCAAGTTCAACCTCTACCAGTCGCTGCACACCGCGGTGGCGCTGGAGGGCGGCGAGGTGGTCGAGGTGCTGGTCCGCACCCGGCGGATGCACGAGATCGCCGAGACCGGGGTGGTGGCCCTCGGGGACCCCCGCCAGCCCGGCACCGAGCCGGGCGCGGACGAGCTGGACCGCACCGACCCGGCCAGACCCGGCTGGCTCAGCCGGCTGCTGGAGTGGCAGCAGGAGACGCCCGATCCGGACGCGTTCTGGTCCGCGCTGACCGCCGACCTCGCCGGGGACCGCGAGATCACCGTCGTCACCGAGGCCGGCGAAACGCTTCAGCTGCGGGCCGGTGCCAGCTGCGTCGACGCGGCCTACCTGCTCGGCGAGGAGACCGGCCACCGATGTATCGGCGCCCGGGTCAACGGCCGGCTCACCGCGCTCTCCACCGTCCTCCAGGACGGCGACCGGGTGGCCATCCTCACCGAGCAGGGCGATCCGGCCGCCCGCCCGTCCGGCCCGGCGCCCGAGTGGCTGGCGCACGCCCGTACGCCGGCCGCCCGGCTGGCCATCGAGCGGTGGCTGGCCGACCACCCGCCGCGCGTCCCGGTGGTCCGCACCGGGCCGTCGGCCGGCCAGCCGGCACCGCCCGCGCACCGCACCGCCGAGCGCGGCGAGGCCCCGGTCACGGTGGTCGGCCGGCCCGGGGCGCCGGTCCGGCTGGCCCGCTGCTGCACCCCGGTGCCACCGGACGAGGTCAGCGGCTTCGCGATCCGCGGCGGCGCGGTCGCCGTGCACCGCACCGGCTGTCCGGCCGGCGAGCGGATGCGGGCGGACGGGCGGGGCACCCCGGAGGTCCGCTGGCGGCCCGGCGCCGCGCCGCCGTCCGGCTACCGGGCCACCCTGCGGGCCGAGGCGCTGAACCGGCCCCGGCTGCTGGCGGACCTCACCGCGGCGATCTCGGGGGAGGGCGTCGGGATCGTCTCGGCGGAGGTGGAGCCGCCGCAGGAGCTGCGGGTGCGGCACACCTACACCGTGGAGCTGCCCGAGCCGGGCGCGCTGCCCGCCGTGCTGCGGGCGATGCTCCGGGTCTCCGGGGTGTACGACGTGGGCCGGCCGTACGCCCCGGCGGGGGGCGGCGCCCGCACCCCGGCCGCGGCGGCCGGGGCGGCGACCCGCCCGGCGCCGGGCCCGGCGCCCGAGCCGGTCTCCGGCGCGGTGTCCGGGCCGGTGTCCGGGCCGGTGTCCGCGCAGGGAAATGGGGATGACCCGTCGGCGCCCGGCGTGCGACCATCATGGGGAATTCACGGCCGGTCCGCGGCGTTCACTGGACACTGAACACAAGAGTCCCAGTGGGCTCCGTGGCCCTGAGGGGTAGCTCACGACTCGCCCGAGCGGTAGACGGGGCGGCAGCTGGGCAGACTCCGGGTGAGACCGTTGTGCACGGTCGCGCCCACAGGCCGTCCCACTCCTGCAGCCAAAGGACAGAATGACCTCCACGTCAGACACCCGCGACCACGCCGACGCCCCGCGCCGCTTCGACGGTCTGCGGGCGGAAGCCCTCATGGACGAGGACCTCGCGGCCATCGACGAGGACCTCGACCACCACTACGACGGCGACCAGTACGACCGCAGCGAGCGAGCCGCCCTGCGCCGTGTCGCCGGCCTCTCCACCGAACTCCAGGACGTCACCGAGGTCGAGTACCGCCAGCTCCGTCTGGAGCGCGTGGTGCTCGTCGGCGTCTGGACCGACGGCACCGTCGAGGAGGCGGAGAACTCGCTGGCCGAGCTCGCGGCCCTCGCTGAGACCGCCGGTTCCGAGGTGCTGGACGGCGTCATCCAGCGCCGCGACAAGCCCGACGCGGCCACCTACATCGGCTCCGGCAAGGCGAAGGAGCTGCGCGACATCGTCGCGGCGACCGGCGCCGACACCGTGGTCTGCGACGGTGAGCTCACCCCGGGCCAGCTGATCCACCTGGAAGACGTCGTCAAGGTCAAGGTCGTCGACCGGACGGCCCTGATCCTGGACATCTTCGCCCAGCACGCCAAGTCCCGCGAGGGCAAGGCGCAGGTCTCGCTCGCGCAGATGCAGTACATGCTGCCGCGCCTGCGGGGCTGGGGTCAGTCGCTCTCCCGGCAGATGGGTGGTGGTGGCTCCGGCTCGTCCGGCGGCGGCATGGCCACCCGTGGTCCCGGTGAGACCAAGATCGAGACCGACCGTCGGCGGATCCGCGAGAAGATGGCGAAGCTCCGCCGTGAGATCGCCGACATGAAGAAGGGCCGCGACACCAAGCGCCAGGAGCGCAAGCGCCACCAGGTGCCGTCCGTGGCCATCGCCGGTTACACCAACGCCGGCAAGTCCTCGCTGCTCAACCGGCTCACCGGCGCGGGCGTGCTGGTGGAGAACTCGCTGTTCGCCACCCTCGACCCGACGGTGCGCCGGGCGCAGACCCCGAGCGGCCGGCTCTACACCCTGGCCGACACCGTGGGCTTCGTCCGGCACCTGCCGCACCACCTGGTCGAGGCGTTCCGCTCGACCATGGAGGAGGTCGCCGACGCGGACCTCATCCTGCACGTGGTGGACGGCTCGCACCCCGAGCCGGAGACGCAGCTGGCCGCCGTCCGCGAGGTGATCGTCTCGGTCGAGGCACAGAACGTGCCGGAGATCGTGGTGATCAACAAGGCGGACGCCGCCGACCCGCTCGTGCTGCAGCGCCTGCTGCGCCGCGAGCCGCACGCGATCGTGGTGTCGGCCCGCAGCGGCCTGGGCATCGAGGAGCTGCTGAAGCTCATCGACGACGAGCTGCCGCGCCCGGCGATCGAGGTGCAGGTGCTGGTCCCGTACACCCAGGGCGGCCTGGTCTCCCGGGTGCACGCCGAGGGCGAGCTGCTCTCCACCGAGCACACCGCCGAGGGCACCCTGCTGCATGCGAAGGTGCCGGCCGAGCTGGCCGCCGAGCTGGAGCGCTACGCGGTCGCGCTGAGCTCGCAGAGCTGAGCACCGGCAGCCGACGGGCCCCGGCCTCCCCCCCGCGGGAGGCCGGGGCCCGTCGTCGTCCCCGGGGGCCGGGCGCGTCCTACTTGGCGTTCTTGGAGAAGTAGTCGAAGGCCTGCTTCGCCTGGTCCTGGAGCGAGGGGCCGGCCATGTACTCGGACGGGTTGCGGTTGCCGATCGAGTTGACGCTGATCAGGTTCGGCTTGCCGTCCTTGGTGATGAACCAGCCGCCGCCGCTGGACCCGCCGGTCATGGTGCAGCCGATCACGTACATCGGCGGGCGGGCCTGGTCGAAGGAGAGCCTGACCGGCCGGACGGTGGAGTCGCAGTGGTTGAGCTCCATGCCGTCGAACGGCCGCTCGGCCGGGTAGCCGTAGGAGAAGGCCGAGGTGATCTGCTCGCGCGGGGCGTTGAACCAGATCGGGACGGAGCCGCCGACCGTCTCCTCCAGCGACTTGCCGGAGCCGTTCTCGTTGCGGACCCGGAGGATCCCGTAGTCGAACTGGGAGTTGGGGCCGACACCGGTCTCCTTCACCCAGGTCGGCGCGACCAGCGCGCGGACCGCCGTCCACCGCCCGTACGGGGAGACCTGCTGCTCGGTGTACTGCCTGCCCCGGCTGGCCTGGCCGTCGCGGTTGTAGCCGGGGACGAAGACGATGTTCTTCAGCCAGCCGCCGCCCTTGCCGTCGTGCAGGCAGTGCGCGGCGGTGTAGACGAGGTTGCTGCGGCCCGGGTTGGCCGGGTCGGAGACCACGGTGCCCGAGCACATCGAGTCGCCCTCGGGCGCGGTCATGAAGATCTTGCCGACCACCGCCGTCGCCGGGCTGTACGGGTGCGGCTGCGGCCTGGCCGGGACGGCCGCCGGCGGGTCGTCCCGGACGACCGTGTTCCCCGGGCTCTTGTGCGAGTACTCCGGGGTGGGCCGGCCCTTGGCGTTCTCCATCTTGGCGATCGACCAGAAGCCCTGGGCGACCTCGTTGACGAAGGCGTTCTCGCTGACGAAGCGGGCCCAGTCGTCGAGCTTCCAGCCGGCGAGGTCCTGGAGGCTGCCGGGCAGTGCGCCCGGCTTGGCGGACGCGGCGGCGGTCGTGGCCGGGGTGGACGCGGCGTCGGCGCTGCCCGCGTCCTCCGGTCCGCAGGCGGTCGCGGTGAGCGCGAGCGCGGCGAGTACGGCGGCGGCCGCCGGCGCGGTGCGGTGCCTGGTCTTCGGCATGGTCATCGGTCCCCGTGTGGTCTTCGGCGCGGAGGCGGCTACTTCTGCTTCCTGGAGATGTAGTCCAGGGCCTGCTTGGCGACCGTCTCCAGGTACGGGCCGCTCAGCGAGGTGTGGTCCTGGGTGCCGATGGAGGTGTTGCTGACCAGGGCGGTCCGGCCGTCCGGCATCGGGGCGAACCAGCCGCCGCCGCTGGAGCCCTGGGTCATGGTGCAGCCGATGGTGAGCATCGCCGGGCGCTTGGCGTCGAAGGAGAGCCGGGTGGGCTTCCCGCCGTCGCACTTGTACAACTCCTGCCCGTCGAAGGGCTTGTAGAGCGGGTAGCCCCAGGCCGAGGCGGAGATCCGGTCGCGCGGGGCGTCGAACCAGACCGGGACGGCCGCGCCGACCGTCTCCTCCAGCGACTTGCCGGTGTCGTTCTGGTTCTGCACCCGCATCACGGCGAAGTCGTACTGGTTGGCGGCGTCACCGGTGCCGCCGCCCTCGACCGTCCACTGCGGCGAGGTCACCACGTCCTTGGCCCACCAGGTGCCCAGCGGTGCCAGCTCCGCGAGCGGGGCCTTCTTGCCGCCGCTGGAGGCACCGGAGTTGTTGTAGGCGGGGACGAAGACGAGGTCCTTGTAGAAGTCGCCGCCCTTGCCGGGGTGCACGCAGTGCCCGGCGGTCCAGACCAGGTTGCTCTTGCCGGGGTGCGCCGGGTCGGCGATCACCGTGGCCGAGCAGTTGCCGCGGCCGCCGTCGGCGCTGAAGAACACCTTGCCGGAAGGCTGCTTGGTGTACGGGCGGGTCACCGGCGTGGCCTTGACCGGGGCCGGGTCCGGATCGGTCACCCCGGCGTCGCCGGTCGGCTTCGCGGTGGGCGGGGCCGGGTCGGCCGGCTTGGAGTCGCCCATCTTGTCCGGGTTCCAGAAGTCCTTCACCACCGGGTTGTTGAAGACGTGCTTGGAGGCCCAGTTGTCCCAGTCCTCGAACTTCCACTTCTTCAGGTCGTCCCAGCTCGTGGGCAGGCCTTCCAGCAGGCTGGTCGGGATGCCCGACGGCAGGGTCAGGCCGCCGATCACACCGCCACCCCCGGCGGTCGTGGCGCTGCCGCTCGCCGGGGCCGGCGGCGGGGCGGCGGTGCCCCCGCCGGAGGGGCCGTCGGGCCCGCAGGCCGTCACGACGAGCAGCGTTCCGGCGGCGAGGGCCGCGGCCATGGCTGACCGGTGGATCGATGGCATGGTGTTCGCTTCCCCCTGCTGGTCCTGTGCGGCGGCGGCCGACCGCCTTGGAGTCTCCCACTGGCCACCAGGACGACGCGGGCCGACCCCCGGGTTGCGACGGCGGCCGGAGGTCACCGATCTGTGACGAACGCCCGGTTGGCTCGTTGGCACGGCAGGTCCTCCCTCCTGAGTGTTGAACTCTCACCGCTCTTCACTCGGACGAGTGAGCAGCCCTTGTCATCACCCCTCAGGGATAGCTAACCCTTACCTGACGCGACGGTGCGAGCGCCCGCCACACCCTCTCCACCACCAGCGCGCGTCCGCACCCCACGCGCCACAAGGAGCAGCCTTGAGCACCGCCGTCACCGGAGCCCCGCCCGAAGCCCCGACGCGCCACCCCACCCCGGTCCAGCCCGCCGGGGTCCGGCCGGCCGCGGCCCGCCCGGTGCCGCCCGACCCGCTGCTCCATCCGGACCCGGCCGTCGCCGCCGAACAGGCCGGTCTGGAAGCCCTGCTGCGGTGCTGGGCCCGGGAGACCGGCGCGGTACCCGGGGCGGACGGGCGGCTGCGGATCGCCGTACTCGGCGGCGCCGCCCGGCTGCTCGCCCCGGTCCGCTACTGGTCGCCGGCCGGCTGGCACCGCTTCGGCCCGGCCACCCTCGCGGTCGGTGAGGGCACCGCCGCCGCCCCGGTGGACGCCGTCACCGCCGCCGCCCTGCTCGCCGCCGCGGCCGCCGACCGCCCCGACCCCGGCCAGGTCGCCGACCTCGCCGCCCGGGTGGCCGACTCGGTGGTCCGCACAGCCGACATCCTGGCCCACCGCCGCACCGCCGCCGCCCCCGGCGGGCCGGAGGGCTCGCAGTTCCTGGCCGCCGAGCAGTCCCTGCTGCTGGGCCACCCGCTGCACCCGACGCCCAAGAGCCGCGACGGCCTCGGGCCCGCGCAGAGCGCCGCGTACTCCCCGGAGCTCCACGGCTCCTTCCGGCTGCACTGGTACGCCGTCGACCGCGACCTGCTCGCGGCCGGTTCGGCGCTGACCGAGAGCGCCGACCGGATCACCGCCCACCTGCTCGGCGACCCGACCCTGGTGCCGCCCGGGACGGCCGCCCTCCCGCTGCACCCCTGGCAGGCCCGCGAGCTCGCCCTGCGCCCGGCCGTCGCGGAACTGCTCGCCGACGGGCGGCTGCGCGACCTCGGCCCGGCCGGTGACCCCTGGTACCCGACCTCCTCGGTGCGCACCGTCTACCGGCCCGGCACGCCCTGGATGCTGAAGCTCTCGCTCGGCCTGCGGATCACCAACTCCCGGCGGGAGAACCTCCGCAAGGAGCTCCACCGGGGCCTGGAGATGCACCGGCTGCTGGAGACCGGACTGGCCGCCGAGTGGCGGGCCGCCCACCCCGGCTTCGACATCGTCCGCGACCCGGCCTGGATCGGCGTCGACCACCCCGCGCTCGGCGACCCCGGCGGGCTGGACACCGTGCTGCGCGCCCAGCCGTTCGCCCCGGGCGACCGCGCCCTCTGCGTGGCCGGGCTGGTCGCCGAACAGCCGCTCGGCACCGGCGACACCGTACCGTCGCGGCTCGGCGACACCCTGCGGGCGCTCGCCGCGCGCTGCGGACGCCCGCTGCCCACGGTGGCCGCCGAATGGTTCCTGCGCTACCTGGACGCCGTCGTCCTGCCGGTGCTCTGGCTGGACGGCCAGGCCGGCATCGCGCTGGAGGCGCACCAGCAGAACAGCCTCGTCCTGCTCGACGCCGACGGGTGGCCGCAGGGCGGCCGCTACCGGGACAACCAGGGCTTCTACTACCGGCAGAGCGCGGCCGACCGGCTCACCGCCCGGCTGCCCGGGCTCGGTGCCCGGAGCGACACCTTCCTGGCCGACGAGGTGATCGACCACCACTTCGCCTACTACCTCGGGATCAACCACGTCCTGGGCCTGATCGGCGCCTTCGGCTCGCAGCGGCTGGCCGACGAGTCGGTGCTGCTGGCCGCCCTGCGCGGCTTCCTGTCCGGACCGCGCGTCGCGGCCACCGGGTCCGCGCTGCCCGCGCTCCTGCTGGACGCCGCCACGCTGCCCTGCAAGGCCAACCTGCTCACCCGGATCAACGGCCTGGACGAGCTGGTCGGACCGGTGGCCACGCAGTCCGTCTACGTCGACATCCCCAACCCGGTGGCCGGCGCGTGAACTCCCGCGCGAGCGGCTCCGACGACGGCTGCGGTACCGGTGAAGGTCTTGAGGACGTTTCCGGTGAGGGCTCCGACGGCGTGTCCGCCGAAGGCCCCGACGGTGTGACCGACCGGGGCCCGATGGCCACCGGCGCGGGGGAGTTCCGGCTCCGCCCGGTCCGGCTGCCCGCCGACCTGGAGCTGCTCGCCGGGTGGATGAACGACCCCGAGACCGCCGCCTTCTGGGAGCTCGCCGGGCCGCCCGCCGTCACCGAACGGCACCTGCGGGCCCAGCTCGACGGCGACGCCCGCAGCCTGCCCCGCCTGGGGCTGCTCGACGGCGCCCCGATGAGCTACTGGGAGATCTACCGCGCCGACCTCGACCCGCTCGCCGCGCACTACCCGGCCCAGCCCCACGACACCGGCGTCCACCTGCTGCTCGGCCCCGCCGACTGCCGGGGGCGGGGCCTGGGCGCGACCCTGCTCGCCGCGCTGGCCGACCGCATCCTGCGGGCGCGGCCGCGCTGCCGGCGGGTGGTCGCCGAGCCCGACGTCCGGAACCTGCGCTCGATCCGTGCCTTCGAGCGGGCCGGCTTCACCCGGGCCGCCGAACTCGACCTGCCCGACAAGCGCGCGGCGCTGATGGTCCGCGACCGCGGTCCGGACCGGCCAGGCCGGGTGCCGCCGGACCGAGCCCCCGCCGCCCGGCCGCCCGCCGCCTGACCGTGCCCCCTCCGCCGCCCGCCCGCCCGCGACCGACCCCGCCGAGGACACCTCCGACTCCATGGACACCCCAGCAGCCCCACCCGCGCCGTACGACCTGCTCGGCGTCGGCATCGGCCCGTTCAACCTCTCGCTCGCCGCGCTGGCCGAACCCGCCCCCGGCCTGCGCACGCTCTTCTGCGACCAGCGCCCGGAGTTCCGCTGGCACCCCGGGATGCTGGTCGACGGGGCCCGGATGCAGGTCCCCTTCCTCGCCGACCTGGTCTCCCTGGTCGACCCGACCAACCGCTGGTCCTTCCTCAACTACCTGCGCGAGCAGGACCGGCTCTTCCCGTTCTACTTCGCCGAGCGCTTCCAGCTGCCCCGCCGGGAGTACGACCACTACTGCCGCTGGGCGGCCGAACGGCTCGGCAACTGCCGCTTCGGCACCGAGGTCACCGCGCTGCACCGGGACGGCGCGCTGTACCGGGCCGAACTCCGCGACACCGCCACCGGCCGGCGCACCGAGGTGCACGCCCGCAACCTCGCGCTCGGCGTCGGCACCCGGCCGGTGCTGCCCGAGGCCTTCACCGCCCTCGACGGCCACCCCCGGGCCTTCCACTCCGCCGACTACCTGGACCGCCGGGCGACCCTGGACGACGCGCGCGACATCACCGTGGTCGGCAGCGGGCAGTCCGGCGCGGAGGTCTTCCTCGACCTGCTGCGCCGGGTGGGGGAGGGCGTCCGGCTGCGCTGGCTCACCCGCACCCGGGCGCTGGCGCCGATGGAGTACTCCAAGCTCGGGCTGGAGCACTTCACGCCCGACTACACCCGCTACTTCCACGGCCTGCCCGGGCCCGTCCGGGACACCCTGGTCGAGTCCCAGTGGCAACTGCACAAGGCCGCCAGCGCCGAGACCCTCGCCGAGATCCACGACCACCTGTACGAGCGGACCATCGGCCGGCCGATCGACGACGCCCCGGTCGAGATCACCCCCGGCACGGCCGTCACGGACGCCCGGCCCGGCCCCTGCGGCGGTCTCGAACTCCGCTGCCGGCACGGTGACTCGGGCGTCGAGCACGTGCTGCGCACCGACGCCGTGGTGCTCGCCACCGGGTACCGCGCCGCCCGCCCGGCCGCCCTGGAGCCGCTCGCCCACCTGATCGACTGGGACACGGCCGGGCGCTACCGGGTCGACCTCGACCACCGGGTCGCGACCCTGCCCGACCTCGTCGGCGGACTGTACGTACAGAACGCCGAGTTGCACACTCATGGCGTCGGCACTCCCGATCTCGGGCTCGGCGCCCACCGGGCCGCCGTGATCCTCAACGCCGTCGCCGGCCGGACGGTCCACCGGCTGCCCGAACGCACCGCCTGGACCGGCTTCGCACCACCCGTCACCCCCCTCACCCCCGTCACCCCCGCCACCCCCGGTGGCTCCACCGGCCCTGCCGCCCCCGCCATGGGCGACGTCCCCGCCACCGCGGACGTCCCCGCCGTTCCGCGACCCCAGGAGTGGACCCGTGCCGCAACCGCCGGCCGCTGAACCCCCGCTGTACCTGCCCCCGCAGCTCACCGCCGGGCACTGGGCGCGGGCCGGCCGCGCGCTGCTGGCCAAGATGCTCGGCGAGTTCGCCTACGAGGAGCTGATCACCCCCGTCCCCGCCGGCCCCGACGGCTACCTGCTCCGGCTGCCCGAGGCCGAGTACCGCTTCACCGCCGGCCGCGGCGCGTACGGCGGCTGGCAGGTCGTCCCGGACTCGGTGCGCTGCTCCCGGCCGGACGGCCTGGACCCGCTGCGCTTCCTCCCCTACGCCCGGCACACCCTCGGGCTGCGCGGCGACACCACCGGCCACCTGATCCGCGAACTCACCGCGACCCTGATCGCCGACGCCCACCAGCTCGCCACCGCGCTCACCGCCGCCGAGCTCGCCGACCTCGGCCACCCCGAGCTGGAGGGCCGGCAGGGCGGCCACCCCTGGATCGTCCCCAACAAGGGCCGGCTCGGCTTCTCCGCCACCGACGCCGCCCGCTGGGCACCGGAGGCGCGCACCCCGCGACCACTGCCCTGGATCGCCGTGCACCGCCGGCTGGCGCAGTACCGCGGCGTTCCCGGCGTCGCCGAGCCCGAGCAGCTGTACGCGCGCGAGCTCGACGACCCCGCCGCCCTGCGCGCCGTCCTCGGCCCGGACGCCGACGACTACCTGCTGCTGCCGGTGCACCCCTGGCAGTGGGACGAGACCGTCGTCCCGCTGTTCGCCCCGTGGATCGCGAGCGGTGAGATCGTCCCGCTGCCCACCGACGGCGACCTGCGGCTGCCCCAGCAGTCCATCCGCTCCTTCTTCAACCGGAGCCGGCCCGACCGCTGCACCGTCAAGCTGCCGCTCGCCATCCTCAACACCCTGGTCTGGCGCGGCCTGCCCACCGAGCGCACGCTGGCCGCGCCCGCCGTGACCGCCTGGATCCACGGGATCCGGCAGGCCGACCCGTTCCTGCGCGACGAGTGCCGGATCGTGCTGCTCGGCGAGATCGCCTCCGTCACCGTCGACCACCCGCTCTACCGGGAGCTGCCGGAGGCGCCCTACCAGTACAAGGAACTGCTCGGCGCGATCTGGCGCGAGCCGCTCGGCCCCTGCCTGGACGGCGGCGAGCGCGCCCGCACCCTGGCGGCGCTGCTGCAGACCGGCTCCGACGGGCGGGCGCTGGCCGCCGAGCTGATCGCCCGCTCCGGCCTCACCCCCGCCGCGTGGACCGCCCGGCTGTTCGCGGCGATGCTGCCGCCGCTGCTGCACTTCCTCTACCGGTACGGCCTGGTCTTCTCCCCGCACGGGGAGAACGCCATCGTGGTCTTCGACGAGCGGGACGCCCCGGCCCGGCTCGCGGTCAAGGACTTCGTCGACGACGTCAACCTGAGCGACCAGGACCTGCCCGAGCTGCGCGAGCTGCCCGCCGAGGTGGCCGAGGTACTGCTGCGCGAGGACCCGCAGGGCCTCTGCCAGTTCCTCCACTCCGGCCTGTTCATCGGCGTCTACCGCTACCTCGCCCCGCTGCTGGAGGCGCAGACCGGACTGCCCGAGGCCGAGTTCTGGGCCCTGCTGCGGGCCGAGATCCTGCGCTACCAGGAGCGCTTCCCCGAGCTGCGCGAGCGGTTCGAGCTCTTCGACCTGTTCCGCCCGCGGATCGACCGGCTCTGCCTCAACCGGAACCGGCTGCTGCTGGACGGTTACGGGGACCGCCCGCACCGCCCGCACGCGGCCCGGCACGGCACCGTGCCCAACGCGCTGGCCGCCGCGGGAGCCGCGGTGCCGCACGGCCGGCGGGACCGGATTGTCACCCCCGCCCCGTAGGCTGGGTGGGTCATGACGAACGACTCCGAATCCCAGCCCCCCGCCGACGACGAGGCCGACGGGTCGGCCGCCGCCGGCGCGGTCGAGGCCGTCCCGCGGGCCCAGCTCCCCGAGCTGCTGCACGCCGCCGTGGCCGCCGTCGGCGGCGTCGAGCGCCCCGGCCAGGTCAGGATGGCCGAGGCCGTCGCCGACGCCGTCGACAACGGCGAGCACCTGCTGGTGCAGGCCGGCACCGGCACCGGCAAGTCCCTCGCCTACCTGGTGCCGGCCCTCGCCCACGGGGACCGCGTGGTGGTCGCCACGGCCACCCTGGCGCTCCAACGCCAGCTGGTCGAGCGGGACTTGCCGCGGACGGTGGAGGCGCTGCACCCGGTGCTGCGCCGCCGTCCGCTGTTCGCGATGCTCAAGGGCCGCTCCAACTACCTCTGCCTGCACCGGGCCAACGAGGGCACCCCGAGCGAGGAGGGCGAGGGCCTCTTCGATCCGGTGGACGCCCTCGGCGGCCCCACCGGCAAGCTCGGCCAGGACGTCATGCGGCTGCGCGAGTGGGCGGACGAGACGGAGACCGGCGACCGGGACGACATGAGCCCCGGCGTCTCCGACAAGGCCTGGGCCCAGCTCTCGGTCACCTCCAAGGAGTGCCTGGGCGCCACCCGCTGCGCGTACGGGCAGGAGTGCTTCGCCGAGAAGGCGCGGGAGCGCGCCAAGCTGGCGGACGTCGTGGTCACCAACCACGCGATGCTGGCGATCGACGCCCTCGAGGGCGCGCCGGTGCTGCCGGAGCACGAGCTGCTGATCGTCGACGAGGCGCACGAGCTGGTCAACCGGGTCACCGGCGCGGCCACCGCCGAGCTGACCGTCGGCGCGGTCAACCGGGCGGTCAAGCGCGCGGCCAGGCTGGCGAACGAGAAGGCGGTGGACGCCCTCCAGGGGGCCGCGGAGAACTACCACGGCCTGATGGAGACCGCCCAGCCCGGCCGGGTCGAGGAGCTGCCCGAGTACCTGGCGTACGCGGTCACCGCGATCCGGGACGCCAGCCGGCAGGTGATCACCTCGCTCGGCGAGACGCGGGACAAGGCGCTCACCGACGAGGACGCGGTGCGCAAGCAGGCGATGGCCTCCGCCGAGGCGCTGCACGAGACGGCCGAGCGGCTGCTGGCCGACTCCGAGTACGACGTGGTCTGGATCGAGCGCAGCGACCGGTACGGCCTGGGCACCGCCTCGCTGCGGGTCGCCCCGCTGAGCGTCTCCGGGCTGCTGCGGGAGGGCCTCTACAAGGAGCGCTCGGTGGTGTTCACCTCCGCCACGCTGAAGCTCGGCGGGGACTTCACCGGCGTCGCCGCCTCGGTCGGCCTGCCCTCGGAGGCTCGGCTGCCGGACCAGCGCACCGAGGGCGACGCCCCCGAGGCCGCCTTCGGCGAGGACGCGGTGCCGCACTGGCGCGGCATCGACGTCGGCTCGCCGTTCAAGTACCCCAAGCAGGGCATCCTCTACGTCGCCCGGCACCTGGCCGACCCGGGGCGGGACCCGGAGCGCCCCGACATGCTGGACGAACTCGCCGAGCTGATCGGCGCGGCCGGCGGGCGGACGCTCGGCCTGTTCTCCTCGATGCGCGGCGCCCAGGCCGCCGCCGAGGCGATGCGCGAGCGGCTGGACAACCGGATCCTGCTCCAGGGCGAGGACACCCTGGGTGAGCTGATCCGCGAGTTCGCCTCGGACGCGACCACCTGCCTGTTCGGCACGCTGTCGCTCTGGCAGGGCGTGGACGTGCCCGGCTCGGCCTGCCAGCTGGTGGTGATGGACCGGATCCCGTTCCCGCGCCCGGACGACCCGCTGATGAGCGCCCGCCAGCGGGACGTCGAACAGCGCGGCGGGAACGGCTTCATGGCCGTCGCGGCCACCCATGCCGCGCTGCTGATGGCGCAGGGCGCGGGCCGGCTGGTCCGCGCGGCGGACGACCGCGGTGTGGTGGCGGTGCTGGACCCGCGGGTGGAGACCAAGCGGTACGGGAGCTTCTTCCGCTCCTCGATGCCGGAGTTCTGGTACACCACCGATCGCAACCAGGTGCGCCGCTCACTGGCGGCGATCGACGCCTCCGCGGCGCCGGTGCGGCCGGTGGTCAAGCGGGGCTGAGGCGTCGGTCGCCCCGAGAGGCGGCCGCCGCCCGGGCACACCGGAGGGGCTCCCCGCACCGTGCGGTGGAGCCCCTTCCCGGTGGGCGCCGTACCGGGCGGCTCAGAGGCGGCGCAGCACGGCGACGACCTTGCCCAGGATGGTCGCGTTGTCACCGTTGATCGGCTCGTACGCCGGGTTGTGCGGCATCAGCCAGATCCGGCCGTCCTCGCGCTTGAGGCGCTTCACGGTCGCCTCGCCGTCGATCATCGCGGCCACGATGTCGCCGTTCTCGGCGACCGGCTGGCGGCGGACGGTCACCCAGTCGCCGTCGCAGATGGCGGCCTCGATCATCGAGTCGCCGCGCACGGTCAGCGCGAACAGCTCGCCCTCGCCGACCAGCTGGCGCGGCAGCGGGAAGACGTCCTCGACGGTCTGCTCGGCCAGGATCGGGCCGCCGGCGGCGATCCGCCCGACCAGTGGCACGTACGAGGTGGACGGACGCCCGGCCGTCTCGGCGGTGTTGGGGCGGGCCACCTCGACGCCGCGGACCTCGTAGGCGCGCGGGCGGTGCGGATCCCGGCGCAGGAAGCCCTTGCGCTCCAGGGCCATCAGCTGGTGGGCGACCGAGGAGGTGCTGGACAGGCCGACGGCCTGGCCGATCTCCCGCATGGACGGCGGGTAGCCGCGGCGCTGGACCGAGTCCCGGATGACCTCGATCACCCGCCGCTGGCGCTCGGTCAGCCCGGCCTCGTCCGTCCGGATGCCGGGGGGGCGGCCGGGTAGCGAGCGCGCGGGGACCGGGTGGCTGTCGTCCAGCACGGCGGCGTGCTCGATCGGCTGGTCGGGAACGCGGCCCGGATGGGAAATGGCCTGGCCGGAGAGGCGGTGTTCTTCGCTACGGTCCATGCTGTCCACACTCTGCTGATTCGTGGTGCGCTGCCCCACCTTGAGCTGGGAGTGTTCCTGCACCGGGATGGTGTTGCTTTCGATCGTGTTCACGGCGGCCCCTCTCGACGGCTGTCCTCTCCCCTTTTCCAGCCCAACGGCACCTCCTATCGAAAGGTTGCGCCAAACACACGTTCGAGTGAATTATTCGGGAGTTGGCTGACTCGATCAAGGCTTTGTTGTACATCGCTTAAATGTTCGACTCGAACGCGACTCCGGCAGTCTAATCGGCGCCGACACGCCAGGGGTATCGCTTCCCCCCTGGACCCACATGTAGTGGTTACAGTCCTCTCCGGGCCCAGTACTAGTGGTCACGTCGCATGATCCGCTTGGCGGTGCCGGGTCCTCATCGCATAGACTCGACCAGTCCGCACGTCCTGCCCGGGAGGGATCTTCAGGTGCACTGCCCCTTCTGCCGGCACTCCGACAGCCGCGTCGTCGACAGCCGGACCACCGAAGACGGCAGCTCGATCCGCCGTCGCCGGCAGTGCCCGGACTGCGGCCGCCGTTTCACCACGGTGGAGACGGCCGCACTGATGGTCATCAAGCGCAGCGGCGTCACCGAGCCGTTCTCCCGGGAGAAGGTCATCTCCGGAGTCCGCAAGGCCTGTCAGGGCCGCCCGGTCACCGAGGACGCCCTCGCCCAGCTCGGCCAGAAGGTCGAGGAGTGCGTGCGGGCCACCGGCAAGTCCGAGCTGACCACCCACGACGTGGGGCTGGCCATACTCGGACCGCTCAAGGAACTCGACGTCGTCGCCTTCCTGCGCTTCGCCAGCGTCTACCAGGCGTACGACGGACTGGAAGACTTCGAGGCCGCCATCGCGGAGCTCCGCGCCGAGCGGCCCGTCCCCGAGGCGGACGGCGCCTGCGTGCCCGTCGCCGCCGCCGCGCCCTAGGAGGCCGGCTCCGCACCACCGGCCCCTCGGGGCCTTTCGTCCCACACCAGCCACACCAGCCACACCAGCCGCACCGGCCCTTCGGGGCCGACAGCACCACGCCGGCCCCTCGGGGCTCACAGCACCACATCAGCCACATCAGCCACATCAGCCACATCAGCCGTACCGGCCCCTCGGGGCCGAGGCGTGCCCGGAAACGGCGCACAGAACACCACAAACCGTGCGGGTACAGGCAGGTCGTCTCCTGTCCGCACACCGGAAGACGAACCAGCGGTGCCCGGACTTTTCGGGGCACTTTGGGCGTTTGCCCAGGAGGAGGAGCGAGAAGTGACAGACACCACGAGCGGTTCCGCACGCGGGTCGAAGTCCGACAAGACCGTGACCAAGGGCGCCGGCAAGGCCCCCAAGGGCGGCCTGCGGATCGAGCGCATCCACACCACCCCTGGCGTCCACCCCTACGACGAGGTCCGCTGGGAGCGGCGTGACGTCGTCATGACCAACTGGCGCGACGGCTCGATCAACTTCGAGCAGCGCGGCGTGGAGTTCCCCGACTTCTGGTCGGTCAACGCCGTCAACATCGTCACGTCCAAGTACTTCCGCGGCGCCGTGGGCACCCCGCAGCGCGAGTGGAGCCTCAAGCAGATCATCGACCGCGTGGTGCTCACCTACCGCGCCGCCGGCGAGAAGAACGGTTACTTCACCACCCCCGGTGACGCCGAGACCTTCGAGCACGAGCTGACCTACGCCCTCCTCCACCAGGTGTTCAGCTTCAACTCGCCGGTCTGGTTCAACGTCGGCACCAAGCAGCCCCAGCAGGTCAGCGCCTGCTTCATCCTGGCCGTCGACGACTCCATGGAGTCGATCCTCGACTGGTACAAGGAAGAGGGCATGATCTTCAAGGGCGGCTCCGGTGCCGGCCTGAACCTCTCCCGGATCCGCTCCTCCAAGGAACTGCTCTCCTCCGGTGGCAACGCCTCCGGCCCGGTCTCCTTCATGCGCGGCGCCGACGCCTCCGCCGGCACCATCAAGTCCGGCGGCGCCACCCGCCGGGCGGCCAAGATGGTCGTGCTGGACGTCGACCACCCGGACGTCGAGGCCTTCATCGAGACCAAGGTGAAGGAGGAGGAGAAGATCCGCGCCCTGCGCGACGCGGGCTTCGACATGGACCTCGGCGGCGACGACATCGCCTCCGTGCAGTACCAGAACGCCAACAACTCGGTCCGGGTCAACGACGAATTCATGACCGCCGTCGAGAACGGCACCGAATTCGGCCTGCGCGCCCGGATGACCGGCGAGGTCATCGAGACCGTCGACGCGAAGAAGCTCTTCCGCAAGATGGCCGAGGCCGCCTGGGCCTGCGCCGACCCGGGCATCCAGTACGACACCACCATCAACCGCTGGCACACCTGCCCGGAGTCCGGCCGCATCAACGCGTCCAACCCCTGCTCCGAGTACATGCACCTGGACAACTCCAGCTGCAACCTGGCCTCGCTCAACCTGATGAAGTTCCTGCGCGACGACGACTCGTTCGACGCCGAGCGCTTCGCCAAGGTCGTCGAGCTGGTCATCACCGCGATGGACATCTCCATCTGCTTCGCCGACTTCCCGACCGAGAAGATCGGCGAGACCACCCGCGCCTACCGCCAGCTCGGCATCGGCTACGCCAACCTCGGCGCCCTGCTGATGGCCACCGGCCACGCCTACGACAGCGAGGGCGGCCGCGCCCTGGCCGGCGCCATCACCTCGCTGATGACCGGCACCGCCTACCGCCGCGGCGCCGAACTCGCCGGCGTGGTCGGCCCGTACGACGGCTACGCCCGCAACGCGGCCCCGCACCGGCAGGTCATGAAGCAGCACGCGGACGCCTCGGTCGCCGCCGTCGCGGTCGACGAGCTGGACGCCCCGGTCTGGGCCGCCGCCACCGAGACCTGGCAGGACGTGCTGCGCCTCGGCGAGCAGAACGGCTTCCGCAACGCCCAGGCCTCGGTGCTCGCCCCGACCGGCACCATCGGCCTGATGATGGACTGCGACACCACCGGCGTCGAGCCCGACCTGGCACTGGTCAAGTTCAAGAAGCTCGTCGGCGGCGGCTCGATGCAGATCGTCAACGGCACCGTGCCGCGCGCCCTGAAGCGCCTCGGCTACCAGGACGAGCAGATCGAGGCGATCGTCGCCCACATCGCCGAGCACGGCAACGTGGTGGACGCGCCCGGCCTGAAGACCGAGCACTACGAGGTCTTCGACTGCGCGATGGGCGAGCGTTCCATCTCCCCGATGGGGCACGTGCGGATGATGGCGGCGATCCAGCCGTGGATCTCCGGCGCCATCTCCAAGACCGTCAACATGCCCGCCGCGGCGACCGTCGAGGACGTCGAGGAGATCTACTTCGAGGCCTGGAAGATGGGCGTCAAGGCGCTCGCCATCTACCGCGAGAACTCGAAGGTCGGCCAGCCGCTGTCGGCCAAGAAGAAGTCCGGCGACGCGAAGGCCGAGACCGAGGCGGCCCCGGTCGCCGCGGTCGAGAAGATCGTCGAGTACCGCCCGGTCCGCAAGCGCCTGCCCAAGGGCCGCCCGGGCATCACCACCTCCTTCACGGTCGGTGGCGCCGAGGGCTACATGACGGCCAACTCCTACCCGGACGACGGCCTCGGCGAGGTCTTCCTGAAGATGTCCAAGCAGGGCTCGACCCTCGCGGGCATGATGGACGCCTTCTCGATCGCCGTCTCGGTCGGCCTGCAGTACGGCGTGCCGCTGGAGACGTACGTCTCGAAGTTCACCAACATGCGCTTCGAGCCGGCCGGTCTGACCGACGACCCGGACGTGCGGATGGCGCAGTCGATCGTCGACTACATCTTCCGCCGCCTGGCGCTGGACTTCCTGCCGTTCGAGACCCGTTCCGCGCTCGGCATCCACTCCGTCGAGGAGCGCCAGCGCCACCTGGAGACGGGCTCCTACGAGCCGCTGGAGGCCGAGGAGCTGGACACCGAGACCCTGGCGCAGTCCGCGCCGGTGGCCCCGGCGGCTCCGGCCGCCCCGGTGGCCAAGCCCGCACCGGCCGTCGAGGCCCCGCGCAGGGCCCACAACTCGACGGAGCTGATGGAGATCCAGCTCGGCCTCAACGCCGACGCGCCGCTCTGCTTCTCTTGCGGCACCAAGATGCGCCGCGCCGGCAGCTGCTACCTCTGCGAGGGCTGCGGCTCCACCAGCGGCTGCAGCTGATCCGGCCGCCGTGCCGGCCCGGTGCCGGATGACAGCCTGAGCGGCTGAGTTCCGCGAGGCGGGGCGAGGACCTTTCGAGGTCCTCGCCCCGCCTTTTGCGTTGCCCGGACACCGGGGCGGCCCGGTCGGGCGCTCGTTGTTCGCGCGGTGGAGCGCTGCGGATCCCGGGGTAGCTGTCAACCAGGGTTGACACGCGACGGGCGTCAACCTAAGTTGACGATATGAGCGAGAACGGAGAACTCGCGGCGGCCGCGAGCAGTCGGGATCCCGCGGTGGGGCTCCGGGCCGTGCGGGCGCTGCGCGACCTGGCCGATCGCCTGGAGGGCCTGCAGGTCGGGAACGCCCGCGAGCAGGGGTGGTCCTGGCAGGACATCGCGGTCTGTCTCGGGGTGACCAGGCAGGCGGTGCACAAGAAGTACGCCCGGCGGAGTGCCGGGGGTACCGCGAGCGAGAAGGACGGAGGCTGAGCGATGTTCGAACGCTTCACCGACGATGCGCGGCTGGTGGTCGGCCAGGCGGGCCGGGAGGCGGCGCAGCTCCGGCACGGGCAGATCGGCACCGAGCACCTGCTGCTGGCCGTCGTGGCGATGCCGCACGATCCGTCGGCGGCCGTGCTGGTCGAGGCGGGGCTGGACCATGCCGCCGTGCGGCGGGCGGTGCGCCGGCTGCTCGGCGGGGCCGACGACGCGCAGGCGCTGGCGGCGATCGGGGTCGATCTGGACGCCGTCCGGGAGGCCGTCGAGTCGGCGTTCGGGGAGGGGGCGCTGGACGCTCCGGCGGAGGGTGCGGAGGCGAGGCGGCGGGGCTGGTTCCGGGTCGACGCCAAGGGCGGCCGGGTGCCGTTCACGCCTCGGGCGAAGAAGGTGCTGGAGCTGTCGCTGCGCGAGTCGCTCCGGCTGAAGTCCGGCCGCATCGGCGTCGGGCACCTGCTGCTCGGGGTGGTCCGGGAGGGGGAGGGGCTCGGCGCCAGGATCATCGCCGATCACGGGCTGGACTTCGCGGCACTGCGCCGGGCGGTGGATGCCACCTTGAGTTGATCGAGGTGCGACGGTGAGGTCGCCAATCGGTGCACGAGCCGTGAACGAATGATACTGCCCGTCAACTTGCCCATTGAGGGCAGGAGCTGAATGGATATGATCGGCCGAAAGCGTGAACCGATCAGCCGCCCGGAGACGTTTCACTACGTCGGCCGGGCGGTCGCGCGTTCGCCCGCCCCCGCTGTCGGCGTCCGCCCGTCGACGCCCGCCGCTGCCGAGGACCGCATCGATGAGAGAACGCACCAGCCCCGACGGCACGGCGCGCCGACGCCCGGCCCCGCGCACCGCGGCCCTCACCGCGGCGGCCGTACTGCTGGCGGGCGTCGCCGCCCCGGTGGCCGCGGGCCGGGCCCTGTCCGCGCACCAGCCGCTGACCGGGGCCGCGGTCTGCGCGGTCGCGGTGCTCTGGCTGATCGCGGTCGGACTGGCGGCGACCGCCACCGAGCGCGCCCGCCGACTGGCGGAGGAGCTCGCCGCGCAGCGGGAGGAGACCGGGGCGGCGCGCGCGCTGACCGCCGCGGCCGACGCCGCCGGGGCGAGCGCCCGCGAGCGGGCCGCCGCCGCCGACACGGCGCGGGAGGTGGCCCGGACCGCGCAGGCGGACGCCGAGGCCGAGGCGCTGGCCGCGCAGGCCGAGCTGGCCCGGGTGCGGACCGAACTGGAGGCCGAGCGGGCGGAGCGAGCCGCACTGGACCGGCTGGCCGGGTCCGTCCTGCCCGAGGTGGTGAAGAAGCTCCGGGACGGCGCGTCCGTGGACAGCGCGCTCGCGACGCACCGCACGCACCCCCAGTACGCGCTGCTGCGGGCCCTCGCCGAGGAGATCGGCCGGGGCGAGCGGCTGCGGGCCGCCGCCCTCGCGGTCTGCGCGACCGCCGCCGGGCGGGTCCAGGCACTCGCCACGAGCATGCACGCCGAGCTGCGCGAGATGCAGCACCGGCACGACGAGGAGGTCCTCGGCGACCTGCTGCGACTGGACCACTCCACGGCCCAGGCCGGCCGGATGGCCGACAGCATCGCCGTGCTCACCGGCGCCCGCTCGGGCCGGCGCTGGGCCAAGCCGATCGCGGTGGAGTCGGTGCTGCGCGGGGCGCTCGGCCGGATCGGCGCCTACCAGCGGGTCCGGCTGCACAACGCCAGCACGGCGGCCGTGGCCGGGTTCGCCGCCGAGGGCGTGATGCACGCGCTGGCCGAACTGCTGGACAACGCCACCAACTTCTCCGCCCCGCCGGCCGAGGTGCACGTCTACGTCGAGGAGGTGCCGGCCGGGCTGGCGGTCACCGTCGAGGACAGCGGCCTCGGGCTGAGCGAGAGCTGGCTGCGCCGGGCCGAGCGGGCCGTCTCCGCCGAGCCCCTGGACCTCACCACGCTCACCGCGGGGACGCGGCTCGGCCTCGCGGTGGTCGGCGCGCTGGCCCGCAAGTACGGGTTGCAGATCTCCTTCCGGCCGTCGGCGCGCGGTGGAACGGGGGTGGTGATGCTCATCCCGCAGCAGCTGGTGACGCACGCCGCGCCGGCGCCCGCTCCGGTGCCCGCCCCGGCCCGGGCGACGGCGCCCGCGCCGTCGCGCCTGGCGCTCACGCCCGCCGGCCCGCCGGCGCTGCTGCCGGCCAGGCCCGCCGCCGCGCCGTCGTCCGCTCCGGCGACCTCGTCCGCCCCGGCGCCGTCGTCCGGCGCGGTCCCGGTGGAGGTCGCCGACAGCGGTCTGCCGCAGCGCCGCCGCGGGCAGACGCTCGCCGCCACCGGTACCACCACCGCGGCACCGGCTCCGGCCGCCAAGTCCGTCCGTGCCGACGCGGTGAGCGCCGCCGCCCGGTTCGGCGCCTTCCGGCGCGCCGCCCAGCAGGCCGGGAACGGCAGCGCACCGGCTGCGACCCCCGCGCCGACCCCGACCCCCGCACCGGCCGCGACTCCCGCAAGGACCACGGACACCACGCCCCCCGCAAGGACCACGGACACCACGCCGACCGCACCGACCACGGACACCACGCCCGACGCCTCCCCCGTCACCGAGAAGGACTCCTGATGAGCAGCGTTATCGACCGTGACCTCGACTGGCTGTTGGAGAACCTGCTGACCGCCACCCCCGGCGCCCGGCACGCCCTGGTGCTCTCGGCCGACGGCCTCAGGCTCTGCCACACCGCCGGACTCGGCGCCGATCAGGCCGACCAGCTGGCCGCGATCGCCTCCGGGATGCAGAGCCTGGCGCACGGCGCCTCGATCGAGTTCGGCGACGGCAGCGGCGGCGTGCGGCAGTCGATGACCGAGTTCCACGGCGGCATCCTCTGCATCGTGGCGGCCGGCGAGGGCGCCCACCTCGCCGTGGTCACCGACGACGAGGCGGACGTGGGCGTGGTCGGCCACAACATGCACGGTCTGATCGAGCAGATCGGCGTCCACCTCAGTGCTCCGGCCCGCGACGACGCGGGCATCGGGGCGGATACGGACGCGGTGGTCCAAGAGAGCGCCCGGGTATGAGCGGGCGGCCGGTCCTGCCGGGCCGTGACGACGACCCGGACCGCCTCTACACCATCACCCGCGGCCGCAGCCGTTCCCCGGAGAACGCCTTCGACCTGGTCACCCTGATCGTCGCCGAACGGGAGCCGGACCCGGGCATGCAGTCGGAGCACGCCCGCATCCTGCGGATGTGCGAGGCCCCGACCGCCGTCGTGGAGGTCGCCGCCGAGCTGGCGCTGCCGGTCTCGGCGGTGAAGATCCTCCTCGGGGACCTGCTGGAGTCCGGGGCGGTCACCGCCCGGCACCCCCGGTTCGCCCCCAACAAGGCCCGGCTGCCCGATCTCGACACGCTGAAGCAGGTGTTGCATGGACTCCAACAGCTCTGAGGCCCCCGGGCCCCGGCGCACCCCGCTACGCGGTACCGCCGACAACGCGCTGAAGATCGTCGTGGTCGGCGGGTTCGGCGTCGGCAAGACCACCCTGGTCGGTGCGGTCAGCGAGATCCGTCCGCTGAACACCGAGGAGACCATGACCAGGGCGGGCGAGGGCATCGACGACCCCACGGGCTCCTGGGGCAAGCGCTCCACCACGGTCGCGTTCGACTTCGGCCGGATCACGCTCTCCGCGAGCCAGGTGCTGTACCTGTTCGGCGCGCCCGGGCAGGAGCGCTTCTGGTTCCTCTGGGACCGCCTGTTCAGCGGGGCGCTCGGCGCGGTCGTCCTGGTGGACACCCGGCGGCTGGAGGAGTCCTGGTACGCCATCGACCGGCTCGAACACCACGGCACGCCGTTCATCGTGGCCCGCAACAACTTCGGCGACCCGAGCCACAGCCTGGAGCAGGTGCGCGCGGCGCTCGACCTGCCCGCCGAGGTGCCGCTGGTGGACTGCGACGCGCGCGACCGGGAGTCGAGCAAGCAGGTCCTGATCGAGCTGGTCCGGCACCTGGCCGCCCGGGTGGAGGCCGGCAGCGGTCCGGCCGCCCGTCCGGAGGCCGCCCCGGTCGCCCCGGTTGCCGTGTCCGCTGTCGCTGTCGCCGGCGCCACCCACCCGTCCCCGTACGAGGAGAGCACCCCGTGACCGAGCCCGCCGCCACCCCGCCGCCGGGCTGCCCGGCGCACGCCGGCGCCACCCCGCTGTACGGGCCGCGCTTCCAGACCGACCCGTCCCAGCTGTACCGCGAGCTGCGGGCCGCGCACGGTCCGGTGGCTCCGGTCGAGCTCGCCGGGGGTGTCCCCGCCTGGCTGGTCATCGGCTACCGGGAGCTGCAACTGGTGACCGGCCAGCCGCAGTTGTTCGGCCGGGACTCGACCCGCTGGAACGCCTGGGAGAGCATCCCCGAGGACTGGCCGCTGAAGCCGATGATGGCGCCGGTGCCGTCGATCCTGTACGCCGAGGGCGAGGAGCACGTCCGCCGCTCGCGGGCCGTCACGGACGCGCTGGCCGCCGTCGACCCGTACGAGCTGCGCAAGCACTGCGAGGAGATCGCCGACCGGCTGATCGACGGGTTCGCCGGGCGCGGTGAGGCCGAGCTGGTCGCCGAGTACGCGCACCGGATGCCGCTGCTGGTGCTCTGCCGGCTGCTCGGGCTGAGCGAGGAGCAGGCGCCCGTCCTGATCGACGGGCTGCTGGCGATGCTGGACGGCGGGGCGGACGCCCCGGCCGGCGCGCAGCGGCTGCTCGGCGTGATGCTCGACCTGGTCCGCGAGAAGGCCGAGCGGCCGTCCGACGACCTGGCTTCGCGGATGCTCCTGCACGAGGCGGGCCTGGACCACGACGAGGTGATGCGCGACCTGCGCGTCCTGCTGATCGCCGGCCACCAGCCGTGCTCGTACTGGATCTCCAACGCGCTGCGGCTGATGCTCACCGACGAGCGGTTCGCCGCCTCGCTCTCCGGCGGCCGGCGCAGCATCAACCAGGCCCTGAACGAGGCGCTCTGGGAGGACACCCCGACGCAGATCTTCGCCGGGCGCTGGGCGGTCCGGGACACCCAGCTCGGCGGCCAGCGGATCGCCGCGGGGGACATGCTGCTGCTCGGCTTCGCGGGGGCGAACGCGGACCCGGCGGTGCGGCAGGCCGACGGCAGCCCGGCGGAGGGCAACCGGGCGCACATGAGCTACTCCTACGGCGAGCACGGGTGCCCGTTCCCGGCGCAGGAGGCGGCCGAGGTGATCGCCACCACGGCGATCGAGGTGCTGCTGGACCGCCTGCCGGACCTCCGGCTGGCGGTGGCCGAGCACGCGCTGGTGTGGCGACCGTCGGCGTGGGTGCGCGGGCTGGTGGCACTGCCGGTGTCGTTCACCCCGGGCTACGCGGTCTGACACCCGGGGCCGCGCGGCCCCGGGCCCGCAGCGCCCGCCGGACCCCGCACCCGTACCCCGGAATCCCCACCCCGGAATCCGCACCCCGGACTCCCATCGCGGCCCGGCAGCGAGGCGCCGGAGTCCGCCGGCAGGACCACCGGACAGGAATCAGGAAGCCAAGGAGAGTTGTGCCGATGACCGCCCCGATAGCCCTCGACCCGCTGGCGCGCGACAACGCCGCCGAGGGCGCGCTGCTGCGCGCCGCCGGCCCGGCGGTGGCGGTGGAGCTGCCCGGCGGCGTCGCCGCCTGGGCGGTGACGCGGCACGCGGCCGCGCGCGACCTGCTGACCGACCCCCGGCTGGTGAAGGACGCCGCGCACTGGGCGGCCTACCAGCGCGGCGACGTGCCGAAGACGTGGCCGCTGATCGGCCTGGCCGTGCCCGGCCCGAGCATGGTGACCACCGACGGCGCCCGGCACCGGCGGCTGCGGACGCTGGTGGCGCAGGCGTTCACGCCGCGCCGGGTGGAGCTGATGCGCCCCCGGGTGCGGGAGATCACCGACGGCCTGCTGGACGTCCTGGCCGCGGGGGAGCGGGTGGTGGACCTCAAGTCGGTCTTCGCCTTCCCGCTGCCGATGACGGTGATCTGTTCGCTGCTGGGCGTCCCGGAGTCCGACCACGCCCTGCTGCGAGGGCTCTACGAGGAGTTCTTCGGCATCCGGCCCAACCCCGACGGCATCCAGGCGACCATCGCCGGGCTGAACGCCTTCGTGAACGAGTTGGTGGCGAAGCGCCGTTCGGAGCCCGGTGACGATCTGGCCAGTGCCCTGCTGGCGGCGGACGCCGAGGGCGGGGCGCTGAGCGACGCGGAGGCGGCGGCCACCCTGCGGGTGATCATCGCGGCGGGCCACGAGACCACGGTGAACCTGATCGGCAACGCCGTCCGGGCGCTGCTCGCCCACCCGGACCAGCTGGAGCTGGTCCGGGCCGGCACGGTGTCCTGGGAGGCGGTGGTCGAGGAGTCGCTCCGGTGGACGCCGCCGACCAGCAACTTCCTGTTCCGGTTCGCCGCCGAGTCCATCGAGGTCGGCGAGGTCGTGATCCCGCGCGGCGAACCGGTGCTGATCTCCTACAACGCGATCGGCCGGGATCCCGCCCAGCACGGGGTGACGGCCGAGCTGTTCGACATCACCAGGAACCCGAGTCGTCATCTCTCCTTCGGCCACGGTCCACACGTCTGCCCGGGCTCGCCGCTGGCCCGGCTGGAGGCGGGGGTCGCGCTGCCGGCGCTGTTCGAGCGGTTCCCGGAGCTGTCCCTGGCGGTGCCCGACGAGGACCTGCGGCCGAGCCCCTCGCTAGTGGTCAACTCGCTGCGGGAGCTGCCGGTCCGGCTCTTCTGAGCGCGCCCGGCGCCGGCCGGTTCCCCGTCCGCCCGGACGGGGAACCGGCCGGCGGGCGAGGCGGATCTCCGGGTCACAACTGGGGCACGTGCCGATGAAGGTCGAACGCGGACCTTGGCGGAGGGGGGCTGCTGCGTTAACGTCGTCAAACCGGCGGCCCGCCGCGTCCATGTCGATCTCCGGTACAGCGCAATGTCGTTCTGTCGTACTGCCGGCGCTCGTGCGCCCTGGCGAGGAGGACCGCATTGACCCCCACCCCGACCACGCCGTCCGCGAGGTCCCGCCGTCTGGTCGCCGTGCCCGCCCTGCTGGCGGCACTGGCCCTGACCGCGGCCTGCTCCAACAGTTCGAGCTCCGGCGGCGGTTCGGGCGGCGGGGGCGAGACCCTGGCCGGTGACTGCGCCAAGTACCAGCCGTACGCCGGGCATTCCGGCACCACGGTGACGGTCTTCGCGTCGATCCTCAGCCCGGAGTCGGACAACCTGGAGAAGTCCTGGGCCGAGTTCGCCAAGTGCACGGGCATCAAGATCAGTTACGAGGGTTCCAACGACTTCGAGTCCCAGCTGCCGGTCCGGGTGACCGGCGGCAACGCCCCGGACTTCGCGATCATCCCGCAGCCCGGCCTGCTGGCCCAGATGGTCAAGAGCGGCAAGGTGGCCAAGCCCCCCGCGCAGACCGTCACCAACCAGGACAAGTGGAGCCCGGTCTGGAAGACCTACGGCTCGGTCAACGGCACCTTCTACGCGGCGCCGATGAGCGCCAACATGAAGTCCCTGGTCTGGTACTCGCCCAAGGCCTTCAAGCAGGCCGGCTACGAGGTGCCGCAGTCCTGGGCCGACCTGATGGCGCTCAGCGACCGGATCGCCAAGGCCGGTACCGCGAAGCCGTGGTGCGGCGGGATCGCCTCCGGGACGGCCACCGGCTGGCCGGCCACCGACTGGTTGGAGGAGGTGGTGCTGGGCTCGTACGGCGGCGAGGTGTACGACCAGTGGGTGAACCACCAGGTGAAGTTCTCCGACGAGAAGATCACCACCGCGATGCGGACCGTGGCGGACTGGATGCAGAACCCCGCCTGGGTCAACGGCGGGTACGGTGACGTGAAGTCGATCGCCACCACGACCTTCCAGGACGCGGGGGCCCCGGTCCTCACCGGCAAGTGCCTCATGCTCCAGCAGGCGTCCTTCTACAAGGCGCAGTGGCCCAAGGACACCAAGGTCGGCCCGGACGGCGACATCTTCGCCTTCCGCCTGCCGGCCGTGAACCCGCAGGTGGCCAGCCCGGTCGAGGGCGGTGGGGAGTTCGTGACGGCGTTCGCGAGCCGACCCGAGGTGCAGGCCGTGCAGAACTACCTGTCCAGCCCGGACTGGGCGAGCAGCCGGGTGAAGACCGCCACCGGCTGGGTGTCCGCCAACCAGGGCGTGGACAAGAGCCTGTACACCGATCCGATCGACCGGCTCTCCGCCGACGCGCTCACCGACCCGGCGGCGACCTTCCGGTTCGACGGCTCGGACCTGATGCCGGCCGCGGTCGGCGCCGGGCAGGAGTGGAAGTCGCTGACCGCCTGGTTCGCCGAGGGCCAGTCCATCCAGAAGACCGCCGCCGACATCGACGCGGCCTGGCCGCAGTAACGGGTCCGACCGCTACCGCGGCCCGGCCCCGGTAGCGGTCTCCGACCGCCAAGGACCACCTGTCGAGGGCGGTGCGGGGCCACCCACCCGCACCGCCCGCCCCTCCTTCCTGCCCGTGGCAGGGAAAGGACGCGCAGCCATGTCCCTCACCGCCACCGCGCTCGCCGACGGCGCCTGGGGCGACGCCGCCGTCAAGTTCGGCAACAGCTTCGGCGCCGTCGCCGGTTTCCTGGGCATCCTGCTGCTGGTCTTCCTGGTGGCCGGCCGGGCCTCCGGCCGGATCGCCCGCCCGCTGGCCGTCGGGGTCTTCCTCGGCCCGGCCGTCCTGCTGCTGCTCGTCGGCCTGGTCGCCCCGCTGGTCCGCACCGTCTACCTGAGCCTCTACAACGACGACAGCAGCCGCTTCGTGGGCGGCGAGAACTTCGGCTGGGCGTTCACCACCGACTCGGTCCAGAAGATCCTGGTCACCACCCTGCTGTGGCTGGTGGTGGCGCCGCTCGCGGCCACCGGTCTGGGGCTGGTGCTGGCGCTGCTGGTGGACCGGATGCGCGGCCAGGCGGTCTACAAGTCGCTGATCTTCATGCCGATGGCCATCTCGCTGGTCGGCGCCTCGATCATCTTCAAGTTCGTCTACGAGTCCCGCGACGCCGCCCAGTCGCAGATCGGCCTGCTCAGCCAGCTCGCCATCACGCTGGGCTGGGAGCACCCGCCGAACTGGATGCTCTCCCAGCCGCTCAACACCTTCCTGCTGATGGCGGTGATGGTCTGGGTGCAGACCGGCTTCGCGATGGTCGTCCTCTCGGCGGCGATCAAGGCGATCCCGGACGAGGTCACCGAGGCGGCCCGGCTGGACGGGGCGGGCGGGGCGCGGCTGTTCTGGTACGTCACGGTGCCGATGATCCGCACCACGGTGGTGGTCGTGCTCACCACGGTCATGATCACCACGCTCAAGGCCTTCGACATCGTCCGCACCATGACCGGCGGCAACTTCGGCACCCAGGTGCTGGCCAACGAGATGTACTCGCAGTCCTTCGTGCAGTTCAACACCGGGCGGGGCAGCGCGCTCGCGGTGATCCTCTTCCTCGCGGTGCTGCCCCTGGTGGCCTACAACATCCTCCAGCTGCGGAAGGAGCGCGGAGTCCGATGAGCGAGCACCGTCCGACCACGGGCCGGCGTCCGACCGGCGAGCGTCCGGCCACGGGCGGCCGGCGTCCGACCGGTGACCGGCGACCGTCGCGCGCGGGCGGGCGGGGCGGGCGCCGGCTGCCCGACGGGCGCCGGGGCCCGGTCCGGCAGGCGTTCACCAGCCCGCTCTCCTCCGTCTTCGTGATCGCGGTGACGGTGCTGTGGACCGTCCCGACCCTCGGGCTGCTCGCCACCTCGCTGCGGCCCAAGCAGGACGTCACCGCCGACGGCTGGTGGAACGTCTTCCTCCACCCGGACCTCGGCCTCTCCAACTACCACACCGTGCTGTTCGAGGGCGGCTCCGGCGTCTCCACCGGCCTGATGCCCTTCCTGGTCAACTCGCTGGCGATCAGCGTGCCGGCGACGCTCTTCCCGCTGGTGCTGGCCGCGATGGCCGCGTACGGCCTGGCCTGGGTGCGGTTCCGGGGCAGCGACACGGTGTTCTTCGTGGTGTTCGCGCTCCAGGTGGTGCCGATCCAGATGGCGCTGATCCCGCTGCTGCGGCTCTTCTCCGGCGGCGCGCACCTGGGTTCGCTGACCGT
Organism: Kitasatospora sp. NPDC005751; assembly: GCF_040630835.1. NCBI lineage: Bacteria > Bacillati > Actinomycetota > Actinomycetes > Kitasatosporales > Streptomycetaceae > Kitasatospora > Kitasatospora sp. NPDC005751. The sequence continues at coordinate 57,708 of NZ_JBEXYC010000018.1, read as the reverse complement.
CGTCCCGGCGGTGGACTTCAAGGGCACCTACGCGCCGGTCTGGCTCGCGCACACCATGTTCGCGCTGCCGCTGGCGATCTTCCTGCTGCACAACTTCATCGCCCAGCTGCCGCGGGACCTGATGGAGGCGGCGGTGGTGGACGGCGCCTCGCACTTCAAGATCTTCCGGTCGATCGTGCTGCCGCTCTGCACGCCGGCGCTGGCCTCGTTCGCCATCTTCCAGTTCCTCTGGGTCTGGAACGACCTGCTGGTCGCGCTGACCTTCGCCGGGGGAACGCCCGAAGTGGCGCCGATGACCGTCCGGTTGGCCCAGCTCTCCGGCTCCTTCGGCGGCCGCTGGGAGCTGCTCACGGCCGGCGCGTTCCTGTCGATCGTCATCCCCCTGGCGGTCTTCTTCGGCCTCCAGCGGTACTTCGTCCGCGGCCTGCTGGCCGGTTCGGTCAAGGGATAGTCCCGATCGGCACGGGATGTGGCGGTTCCGTGGACACGGTCGGCGCCGAACCGGTACACCGATAGGGGCAGTTGGCCGAGGTGCGTTGGGGGCGGTCATGGCAGGTACAGGCATTCGCGCGGGCGTCGGACGGCGTGGCAGGCTCGGGGGCCTGCTGGCCGCCCTCACCACCGCCGTGGCGGTGGTCGCCGGCCCGGCGGCCGCTCCGGCGGCGGCCGCCACGGTGACCCTGGGCAGTACGGCCGTCGGTCCGTCCACCGATTCCGGAGACTCGAACCACCTCAACGCGTCCCGGTACGTCACCGGCGCGGCCGGCGGTACGGTCAGCAGCGTCAGCGTCTACGTGGGTGCGGTGGACGCGGCGCCGAACAACCGGTTCCAGGCGGCGCTCTACCGCGACAACGGGGGCAGCCCGGGCGCACTGCTGGCCGGCAGCGCCACGGCGACGCTCACCGCCGACAGCTGGAACACCGTGCCGCTGACGGCGGACCTCACCGCGAACACCGCGTACTGGCTGGCCTACAACAGCAACGGCGGCAGCGCCGCCGTCAACAACCTGCGCTACAGCCCCGGCGGTACCAGCGTGTACGGCAACGGCGGCCGGGCGTTCGGCAGTTGGCCCGCCGACTTCGGCGCGGTGACGTCCAGCGGTCTCAGCTTCTCGATCTACGCGACCTACACCGCGGAGCAGACCCCGCCGCCCCCGCCGCCGGGTGCCGGCCCGGGCGCCGAGGGTCCGATCCTGCTGGTGACCAGCCAGGCCAACCCGTACACCCGCTACCTGGCCGAGATCCTCAAGGCGGAGGGCCTCAACGACTACCGCACGGTGGACATCTCGGCGGTGACCGGCTCGGTGCTGGCCTCCGCCGACGTGGTGCTGCTGGGCGAGATGCCGCTCACCGCGGCGCAGGCCGCGCTGTTCACCACCTGGACCGACGGCGGCGGCAGGCTGGTGGCGATGCGCCCCGACAAGCAGCTCGCGCCGCTGTTCGGCCTCACCCCCACCGCCGGTACCCGCGCGGACGCCTACCTCAAGGTGGACACCTCCGCGGCCCCCGGCGCCGGGATCACCGGCGACACCATGGGCTACCACGGCGCCGCCGACCTCTACGCGCTCAACGGCGCCACCACCGTCGCCGCCCTGTACGCCGACGCCGCCACCGCGACCGCCAACCCGGCGGTCACGCTGCGGACGGCCGGCAGCGGGCGGGCCGCCGCCTTCAGCTACGACCTGGCCAGGTCGGTGGTGCAGACCCGGCAGGGCAACGCGGCCTGGGCCGGCCAGCAGCGGGACGGCACGGACGGCTACGAGGCCTCCGAGATGTTCTTCGGTACCGGAGGCCGGCCGGACTGGAACGACCTGGACAAGGCGCTGATCCCGATCGCCGACGAGCAGCAGCGGCTGCTGGCCAACCTGATCACCCTGCTCGACTCCGCCCGCAAGCCGCTGCCGCGCTTCTGGTACTTCCCGCGCGACGTCAAGGCCGTGGTGGTGATGACCGGGGACGACCACGGCGTCGGCGGCACGGCGGGCCGCTGGGACGGCTACACGGCGCAGAGCCCGCCCGGCTGCAGCGTCGCCAACTGGGAGTGCGTGCGCGGCTCCTCGTACATCTACACCGACGATCCGCTGACCCCGGCGCAGGCGCAGGCCTACACCGACCAGGGCTTCGAGGTGGGCGTCCACGTCACCACCAACTGCCGTCCCTGGGGCAGCGCCTCCGCCCTGCAGGGCTACTACGCCGACCAGTTGTCCAGCTGGCGGGCCAAGTACCCCTCGCTGCCGAACCCTTCAAGCAGCCGTACGCACTGCGTGGAGTGGGACGACTGGGCGACGCAGGCGAAGACCAAGCTGGCCAACGGCATCCGGCTCGACACCGACTACTACTTCTACCCCTCCAACTTCACCAAGGACCGCCCCGGTTACTTCAACGGCACCGGTCAGATCATGCGCTTCGCCGACACCGACGGCAGCGTGATCGACGAGTACCAGGCCACCACCCAGCTGACCGACGAGTCCGGCCAGTCCTACCCCGGCACCATCACCACGCTGCTCGACGCCGCCTACGGCGGCACGGGCTACTACGCGGCGCTGACCGCCAACATCCACACCGACTTCGCAGCCTCCGCCGCCTCGGACGCGATCATCACCGCCGCGAAGGCGCGCGGCGTCCCGGTGGTCTCCGGGCGGCAGATGCTCACCTGGCTGGACGGGCGCAACGGCTCGGCGTTCACCAAGCTGGCCTGGAACGGCGGCAGCCTGACCTTCGACATCACCGGCGGGGCCAACGGGCTGCGGGCGATGCTGCCCGTCTCCGCCGCCTCCGGCACGCTGACCGGCATCTCCTCGGGCGGCCGGAGCGTCCCGTACCGGATCGAGACGGTCAAGGGCGTGGCGTACGCGTTCTTCGACGGGGCGGTCGGCTCCTACACGGCTTCGTACGGCCGCGACACCACCCCGCCCGCCGTCACCGGGACGACCCCGGCCGGCGGTGCCACCGGGGTGGCGGCGGGGACGGCGGTGCGCTTCTCGTTCGGCGAGCCGCTGGACCAGGCGAGCGTGACGGCCTCCACGGTCACCCTGCGGACCGCCGCCGGCGCCGCCGTGGCCGGCTCGGTGGCGTACGACGGCGCCGCCAACGGCGTGGTCTTCACGCCGAGCGCCCCCCTGGCGCTGACCACCGCTTACACCGCGAGCGTCCAGGGGGTGCGGGACACCTCCGGCAACGCCCTGGCGAGCCCGTACGCGATCTCCTTCACCACCGGGGGAGCGCCGCCCAGGACGCTCGGCAACACGGTGGTGGGCTCGCTGATCGACGACACCGACTCCCACCACCTCAACGGCAGCCGGGTCACCACCGGGGCGTCCCCGGTGCCGCTCACCGCGCTGAGCGTGCACACCGGCCCGGTCAGCGCGGCGCCGAACAACCAGTACCAGCTGGCGGTCTACACCGACGCGGGCGGCTCGCCGGGCACCCTGGTCGCGGCGACCGGCAGCGGCACGCTGACCGCCAACGCCTGGAACACGCTCCCGGTCGGGCTCACGCTGAGCGCCGACACCGCGTACTGGCTGGTCTACAACAGCAACGGGACGGGTGCTTCGGTCAACAACATGAACTACTCCACCGGCCCGACGGGCTCGGGCGCCTACAGCAACGCGGTGGTGCCCTTCGGCACCTGGCCGGCTGAGTTCGGACCGGCGGTGAAGGACACGCTGCGGTACTCGCTCTACGGCTCCTACTGACGGCCCGACCCGCCCGCACCCGCGGCACGGCGCCCCCGGGGCGCCTCTGTCACAGCCTTGTGACGGAGGCGCCCCGGGGTTTTTTGAACCTGTTCAGAATGGTCTACAGTCGGCGTCAGTCGCGGCGCCCAGGCGCCTGCCGGCGGACTGCCCCGTGGGCTGCTTCCGCATGCCCGCAGACCCTTCGAGGGGGAACTCATGCCCGGTCACTCCACACCCGCCCCGGCCGGCGGACCGTCCGGATCCGACCCGTACCGCGCTCCCGGCGGCCCGGGGCAGCAGGCGGGCCCCCAGCATGCCGAGTCCGCTCCCGGCCCGGCCGCTCCCGGCGCGTCCTGGCCGGGAGCGGCCGACGGCACGAACCCCTACCGCGCGCCGGGCCGCCCCGTCCCGTCGCCCTTCTCGTGGCTGCGCCCCAGCGACCCGGGCCCCAAGGCCCCGGCGACGCCCCGGGTGCTCGCGGCCGCCCTGGTGACCGGCCTGCTGGTCTCCCTGCTGGTGAACCGCGGCCTCGGCGTCAACCTGCTGATCTGCGGCGTGGCCGCCGCCGTCGGGGCCGGCCTGGCGGCCCGCTCGGCCGGTCGCCGGGTGCGCGGCTGGACGCTGCTCTGGAGCGCGCTGGCGCTCGCCCTGCTCGCCGTCCCGGCACTCTCCGACGCCGGCTGGCCGACGATGCTGTCGACGCTCTGCGCCCTGGGCCTGGCCTCGCTCGCGCTGCACGGCGGACGCCGCTGGGCGGGCGTGCTGCTCGCGCTGCCCGGCATCCTCTGGCAGCTGGTGCCCGGTCTGGGCTGGGCCGCCGCCGCCGTGCGCCGCATCAGCCCGGCCGGCCGGGGCAGGGTCGCCCCGGTCCTGAAGGCGGTCCTGGTGGCCGGGGTGCTGCTGGCCGTCTTCGGCTCGCTGTTCGCCAGTGCCGACGCCGCCATGGCCGACGTCCTGGAGGCGCTCATCCCGGATCTGGACCTGGGTGAGTTCCCGCTGCGCGCGGTGCTGTTCGTCCTCGGCACGGTCGTCGCGCTGGGCTTCGCCCACATCGCGGCGGGCCCGCGCCGCTGGGACCGCACGGTGGTCCGGCCGGGCCGCGAGCGCGGCCGGCTGGAGTGGGCGCTGCCGCTGGTCGCGCTCAACCTGATGTTCGGCGCCTTCGCGCTGATCCAGGCCGTGGTGGTGCTCGGCGGCCGGGACTCGATCGTGCGGAACACCGGGATGAGCCGTTCCGAGTACGCCCGGCAGGGCTTCTGGCAGCTGACCGCCGTCACCGTGCTGACCCTGGTCGTGGTGGGCGTCGCCAAGCGCTGGGCGCCGCGCGGCACCGCGGCGGACCGCCGGCTGGTCCGCATCCTGCTCGGCGCGCTCTGCCTGCTCACCCTCGTCGTGGTCGCCTCGGCCCTCGGCCGGATGTGGTTCTACGTCGACGCCTCCGGGCTGACCAGGCTCCGGCTCTGGGTGCTGGTGGTCGAGGTCTGGCTGGGCGTCGTCTTCCTGCTGCTGATCACGGCCGGGCTGGTCCGCTCGGCGGCCTGGCTGCCGCGCGCCGTGGTGCTCAGCGGCATGCTGACGGCCGCGGTGTACGGACTGATGGGGCCGGACGCGATCATCGCCGAGCAGAACGTGGCCCGCTTCGAGCGGACCCGGCAGATCGACCTGCGCAACGTCCGGGACCTCTCGCTCGACGCCGTCCCGGCCCTGGACCGGCTGCCGAAGGACTACCGGACCTGCGCGCTGGAGCTGATGCGGACCCAGGCAGAGGAGTCCGTGCCCTGGTACGCGACCAACCTCGCGGCCTCCCGGGCGCGGGACATCCTCGCCGAGCGTCCGTCGCTGGACGAGGTGTCGGCGGCGGGCGGCGCCTGCGCCCGGGCGGGCCTGTGGGACGGGTACCGGGAGGGCGAGGGCGCCGAGCGGCGGTGAGCCGGCCCGGTGGGCCGTGCCGCCGTGCGGCGCGGGGCCGGAGGTGGCCCGACGCGCGAGGGCCGGCCGGGAGCGGTGAGCTCCCGGCCGGCCCTCGCGGTGTTCCGTGGTCGGTGCGGAGTCCGGACGGTCCGCCGTCGGCGGCCGCTCCGACCGGTGTCGCGTCGGCGCCGGGTCACTGCGGTGTCGCGTCGGCGTCGGCGTCGCTGCGGCGCCGCGTTGCTGCGGTGTCGGCGACGCGTCAGTGCATCGCGATGCCGGAGGTGTTCGACGCCAGGTCCTCCGCCTTGGCCCTGATCACGGTGACCGCGACCACCAGGGCGAGCCCGGCGAGCACCGCGCCCACGATGAAGCCGTGCGAAATACCATGAGCGAGTACCTGGTTGGCCGCGTCGGTGCCCTTGGGGAACTCCTTCTTCTCCAGGAACGCCGCCTTCTGCTCCGGCGTGGCCGAGGCCATGAAGCCGGGCAGCTGCACCTTGGCCTCCGCGGTGGCGTAGTGCGCGAACACCGTGGTGAGGATCGACAGGCCCAGCGACCCGCCGATCTGCTGCATCGAGTTGAGCAGGCCGGACGCGGCGCCGGTGTCCTCGCCGGCCACCCCGGCGACCGCGAGCAGCATCACCGGGACGAAGGTCAGGCCCATGCCGAAGCCGAACACCACCGTGGGGCCGAGCACCCCGTCGATGTAGCCGCTGTCCGCGTTCATCTGGGTCAGCCAGGTGAGCCCGATGGTGACGAACAGCGCACCCCCGGCCATGAACGGCTTCGGGCCGTACTTGGCCTGGAGGGTGGAGGCGACCTGCGCGGCGATGATGATCGACACGCTGATCGGGAGGAAGGCGAAGCCGGCCTTCAGCGGGCTGTAGCCGAGCGGTCCCTGCACGAAGAGCGTGACGTAGAAGAAGATGCCGAACATGGCCGCGGCCAGGCAGAGCATCATCACCAGGCCACCGGTGCGGTTGCGGTTGGCGAACAGGTGCAGCGGGGTGATCGGCTGCGCGGTGCGGTTCTCGATCACCAGGAACGCGGCCACCAGCAGCACGCCGGCCGCGAAGGAGCCGAGCGTCACCGGGTCCGTCCAGCCGTCCGAGGCGGCCCGGATGAATCCGTAGACCAGGCTGACCAGCCCCAGCGTGGAGGTGAGCGCACCGGGCAGGTCGAAGCGGCCGGCGCGGCGCTCCGACTCCGCGATGTAGCGCGGCGCGGCGACGGCGATCAGGATCGCGATCGGCACGTTGACGAAGAACACCCAGCGCCAGTCGAGGTACTCGGTCAGCACGCCACCGGCCAGCAGGCCGATGGCCGCGCCCGAACCGGCCACCGCCGAGAAGACCCCGAAGGCCTTGTTGCGTTCGGGCCCTTCGTCGAAGTTGGTGGCGATCAGGGCGAACGCGGTCGGCGAACATATCGCGCCGCCGATGCCCTGGAGCGCGCGGGCGGCGAGCAGCATGCCGCCGTCCTGCGCGAAGCCGCCGAGCAGCGAGGCCAGCCCGAACAGCAGCGTGCCGGCGATGAACACCCGGCGACGGCCGAGGATGTCGCCCGCGCGGCCGCCGAGCAGCAGCAAGCCACCGAAGGTCAGCGTGTAGGCGTTGATCACCCACGACAGGTTGGTGGTGGAGAAGTTCAGCGCGTCCCTGATCTGCGGCAGCGCGATGTTCACGATGGTGGCGTCGAGGACGACCATCAGCTGCGTCGCGGCGATGACGGTCAGGGTGATGCCCTTGCGCCTGCCCTGGCTGCCTTGCGGTGGAGAGTTCTTGCTGAGCGTGTCGGAGATAGCCAAGTTAGTGCCCCCTGCTGGCTACTGCTTCGTATGCTGTGGACCCGAGGTCCAGTGCTTTCCCGCGACGTCCCGCGGGCTATGAAGGAACGGGATCGTTCACTAGCCTGGACGATATCCTGGGCGAGATTGTGAACGCAAGCGTTCCCTAAGGTTGGTGACGATGGATCAGTTGGTACGGCGCCAGGCGGCAGAACGGCCGGTCGGCCGGGCGGCCGAGCGGCCCGTCGAGCGGCCGCGCGACCAGGTCGCGGACCGGGCGGGCGAGCAGCTCCCGGGGTCGGCGGAGGGAGCCGTGGAGTGCCCGGCGGAGGGCGGTCCGGCCGTGCCCGTGCCGAGGATCGTCGTCCCGGTGGCCGGGCCGGCGTCGCACTGTCCGATGAAGGTGGCCGCCGAGGTGCTGTCCCGGCCGATGCGGCGCCGGGGCAAGGAGCTGGAACGCGCGATCTTCGAGGCCGTGCTGGACCAGCTCACCTCCGGCGGATTCGCACGGCTGACGATGGAAGGCGTCGCCGGGGCCGCGCGGACCGGGAAGGCCGCGTTGTACCGGCGCTGGGCGTCCAAGGTCGAACTCGTCATCGACGCCCTGGACTCCACTCTGCCACGGCCTTCCGACACCCCCGACCTCGGGTCCGCCCGTGCCGAATTGCTGCTGCTCATCCAGGGTTTCACCGAGGCGATGAACTCCCGGTCGGGTGGTGCCATGCACGCGTTGATGGCCGAGCTGGAGCACGAGCAGGCGGAGCTGTTCAAGGACTTCATCGTCCAGCGGGTGGTCGAGCCGACCAAGGACACGATCCTGGAGATCCTGCGGCGGGGAGCGGAGCGCGGCGACGTCCGGCCCGGCGCGGTCAGCCCGCTGGTCGCCGACGTGGCGCCCGCGATGCTGATGTACCGGGTCAAGGTCTGCGGCCGGCAGCTCGGGCGCGGATTCGCCGTCGAGCTGGTGGACGAGGTCCTGGTGCCGCTGATCCGCCGCTGACGCGCGCTGCCGGGGGCGGCGGGGCGGGTCCGGGTGGTGTGCCTGGCGGCGGCCGGGGCGCCAGGTCGCCGGGGGGCGGCGGGTCGGGGTGGTTCCGGGCGGCGGGGGCCGGGGGCCGGCTGGTCGGGGCGGTTCCGGGCGGGGCTTACGCTGGAGGTTGCCCCAGCCGAAGGACTCCGCCATGCCCATCGTTCCGCCGACGCACTCCGTCGAGCGCTCGCTGCGCCGGGCCGGCGCCAAGATCGTCGTCGGTCTCGACGAGGTCGGGCGCGGCGCCTGGGCCGGACCGGTCACCGTGGGTGCCGCCGTCACCGGGCTGCGCAAGCCCCCGGAGGGCCTGACCGACTCCAAGCTGCTGACCGAGCTGCGCCGCGAGGCGCTGGCCCCGGTCCTCGCCGACTGGGTCACCGCGTACGCGCTCGGCCACGCCTCCGCGCTGGAGTGCGACGAGCTGGGGATGACCGCGGCGCTGCGGCTGGCCGCCGTGCGCGCCCTGGAGGCGCTGCCGGTCGAACCGGACGCGGTGATACTCGACGGCAAGCACGACTACCTGGGCGGCCCGTGGCGGGTACGCACGGTCATCAAGGGCGATCAGTCCTGCATCTGCGTGTCGGCGGCCTCGGTGCTCGCCAAGGTCCACCGCGACGGACTGATGGCCGAACTCGGCGAGACCTGCCCCGAGTACGGTTTCGCCGACAACGCCGGCTACCCCTCCCCGGTGCACCGCACCGCGCTGGAGGAGTTCGGCCCGACCGAACAGCACCGGCTCTCCTGGGCCTACCTGGACGGGCTGCCCCGATGGCGCCACCTGAAGCGGGCCAGGGCCGTCGTCGGTGTCGGCGGACCGGGCTCGGCGGGTCCCGCGGACGAGCAGTTGACGCTCGGTTTCTGACGTTTCGTCGTCCATTGACCCGGGTGGGGGCGGAGGGCTTCCGTGCCCAATGGGTGGGGCGCCCGTGCGCGCCCGACCGGCATTTGATAGATATCCGGGTATGCCTGTCTTCCCCGAGGAGCCGGAGATTCACGAGAGCCTCCCGGGCCCCGGCGTTCCCTTCCCCCGCGAGTCGGACGCACAAGCCCCCCGTACGCCTGCCTCCGGCAGCGCGACTCCTTCCGCACCGTCGACCGTCACCGCAGCCCCGGCCCCGGTGCCGGGTCAACGACCCGCACCCGCGCGCCCGGCGCCGCCGGGTGCCGCCCGGCCGGGCCCGCAGCCCCGGCCGGGCGGGATCCCCAAGCCAGGCCCGCGCCGTCCGGCGCCCGCGGCACCGCAGGTCGCGGTCCAACTCCTGTCCGCCACCGCCGCGCAGGCGCTGGAGCGCGCCGACGAGGCGGTCGACCGGCTGCTGGACTCCGGCCGCGACCCGGGCGCCGTCCTGGTGCTGACGGTCGGCGAACCGCACCCCTGGCAGCGGCACGAACTCTCCTTCGGCGAGGAGCGCTACTGGGCGCAACTCGCCGAGGGGGGCGACGTGTTCTACGCGGACGCCGCGCTGACCCGGCCGGCCCGCCGTGCCGTGGTCGTGCTGGTGGTCAACGGCGGCAGCGCCGACCGTGCCGCCAGGGCGTTCACCGAGGCGCGCGGCCGGGCGGCCGAGCTCCTGGTGGTCTGCGGTGACGCCGGCCCCGCCGCCGAGGCCGCCGGTGTACCGGCCGGCCGCCCCGTGTCCGCCTGATACCCGTCGACCCGTGGGCCCGGCACCACCAGGTGCCGGGCCCGACCCGTGCCGTTCCGACCCGTCCCGCCACCTGGGGGCGTGCCCGCGGCGCCCGGGCCCCGAAGCACGGGTGGGCGGCGGCCCGTTGCCCGAGGGCGCGGCCTCAGTAGGTGCCGGTGCGCCGGCCGGGCTCGATCGCGGTGACCCGTGCGCCGGTCCACGGGCGCTCGGACTGGCGCAGGGGGCGCTGCCCCCGAGCGCTCTCCGGTGCCGGGCGGGGCGGCAGCTCGGTCACGGTGTGGACCGGCCCGTCCGCCCACGAGCCCGAGTGCGGATTGCGTCCGCTCCGGCCGTCGGCGAGGATCTGCCAGCCCGCCGGGGTCAGCGTGAGGTACGAACCGCAGCGCAGCCCGTGCAGGGCGGCCGCGTCCTGCAGGGCCCACATCCAGGCGCCGTCCTGGGCCGTCCAGCCCGCCGAGCCCTCCCGGCAGCGCAGCAGCACGGCCGTTCTGGCCGGAGTGGTCCGGCGCAGGTCGTGCGGGGTGACCTGCCGCAGGTGCGCCAGGAGGGCGTTGCGGTGCTCCCAGCCGTCGGTGTGGCGCGGCCGGGGCGCGAAGGACGCCGAGGCGGTCAAGCGGTGCGAGGCGTCCAGCACGGTGACCACGACCGTGCCGGGCTGCGGCAGGTGGCGCCGGTGCAGCTCCAGGACGAACTCGCGCGGGTCGCGCAGCGACGGGATCCCCGAGGCGGCCCACGTCTCCAGGTCGCACACCCGTCTGGGCTCCGAACCCCGGGCGAGGGGATACTGACCTCGGCCGATACCGTTGATCACGATCCTCCTTCCCGACCCACGGATGCGCGGGTACGTGTGTACGCCGAAGCCCTGGTCCAGCGGACCGGGTTCCGGGTACGGTCCAATTCTCAGGGCAGCGTGGGCGTAGCGGCAATGATGAAATGATGAACGCTGCCCGAAAGCCAACGTTCTGCCGGATATATTCCCCTCCGGCGTGACCGTCACCCACGGCTCGCGAGGCGGTGATCCGGAGCACCCGAAGGCCGGCGCGGAGTACTTTTCGCATGGTCGTCCCTCCCTTTGCCCGGTCGGTGCCGCCGGTTCCCGCAGATCGTCCGCACTGCGCCCGCATTACTCCATTCAGGTGTAGGTCAGTGCCGGAACCCCCAGGCTCCGTCACCGTCTTCCCGCCGATCACGAGCGCAGTCCCACCTCGCTCCGCTCGTTCCGGCCCGCTTCGCACCTTCCGGTTGGCCCGGCTCCCCGCTCGCCGGAGCCCCGCGTACCCCCCCGGCTCAGCCCTGCACGGCCAGGACCAGCGGCAGGACGGCGCTCGCCCCGGCCTTGCGCAGCAGCCGGGCGGCGACGGTGACCGTCCACCCGGAGTCGACCAGGTCGTCGACCAGCAGCACCGGCCCGCCCGCCGCGGCCACCGCCGCCTCCACCTCCGGCGGCAGCGCGAGCGCTCCGGCCAGTGCGTGCAGGCGCTGGGCACTGTTGCTGCGCCCGCCCTGCGGCGACCGTCCGGCCGCGTACTCGATGTGCCCGAGCAGGGGCAGCCGGCCGATCTCGGCGATCCGGGCCCCGAGGCTGCCGACCAGCTGCGGTCGGCGGGACGAGGCCATGGTCACCACGCCGACCGGCCGGTCGAGCCGGACTCCCTCGGTCGTCGCGGGCCCGGCCCAGCCGCCGGGGCCGCGTGCCCAGTCGCTCAGCACCGCCACCAGGGCGTCCACCGCCTCCCCGGGCGCCGGAACGTCGGGCGCCTGGTCGGCCAGCAGCGTCCGCAGCCGGTTGCCCCAGCCGATGTCGGAGAGCCGGCCCAGCGCCCGGCCGGTCTCGGCCTGCTCGCCCGCCGGGATGCGGCCCTTGAGCGGCACGCCCAACGCGTCCATCCCGGTCGGCCAGAGCCGGCGAGGCTCGAAGCTGACGCCGGGCCGGCCGAGCGCGGCCCGCGCCGCGTCCAGCGCCGCGGCGGAGACCTCCGGGGTGTGCAGCGGTCCGGCGCAGTTGTCGCAGCGGCCGCACGGCTCGGCCTGCTCGTCGTCCAGCTGCCGCCGCAGGAACTCCATCCGGCAACCGGTCGACGCCGCGTACTCGCGCATCGCCGCCTGCTCCGCCTCGCGCGAGGCGGCGACCTTGGCGTACCGGGCGGTGTCGTACGCCCAGCTCTGCCCGGTGGCCGTCCAGCCGCCCTTGACCCGGCGCACCGCGCCGTCCACGTCGAGCACCTTGAGCATGGTCTCCAGCCGGGCGCGGCGCAGGTCCACCCGGGGCTCCAGGGCGGCGGTGGAGAGCGGCCGGCCGGCCTCGGCGAGGGCGTCGATGGTGCGGCGGACCTGCTCCTCGGGCGGGAAGGCCAGGGAGGCGAAGTAGCGCCAGATCGCCTCGTCCTCGCGCCCCGGCAGCAGCAGCACCTCGGCCCGGTCGACGCCGCGGCCGGCCCGGCCGACCTGCTGGTAGTAGGCGATCGGCGAGCTGGGCGAGCCCAGGTGCACCACGAATCCGAGGTCGGGTTTGTCGAAGCCCATGCCGAGCGCGGAGGTGGCGACCAGCGCCTTGACCCGGTTGGCCAGCAGGTCCGCCTCGGCGGTGCGGCGCTCGGCGTCCTCGGTGCGGCCGGAGTACGAGGCCACCGGGAAGCCCCGCTCGCGCAGGAAGGCCGTCACCTCGTCGGTGGCGGCGACCGTGAGGGTGTAGATGATGCCGGAGCCGGGCAGCCGGTCGAGGTGGTCGGCCAGCCAGGCCAGCCGGTGCGCCGGGTCGGGCAGGGCGAGCACCCCCAGGGTGAGGCTCTTGCGGTCCAGCGGGCCGCGCAGCACCAGGGCGTGCTCGTCGGTGGTGCCGGTGCCGAGCTGCTCGGCGACGTCGGCCGTGACGCGGGCGTTGGCCGTGGCGGTGGTGGCCAGCACCGGGACGCCCGGCGAGAGGTCGGCGAGCATGGTGCGCAGCCGGCGGTAGTCGGGGCGGAAGTCGTGGCCCCAGTCGGAGATGCAGTGCGCCTCGTCCACCACGAGCAGGCCGGTGGAGGCGGCGAGCTTGGGGAGCACCTGGTCCCGGAAGTCGGGGTTGTTCAGCCGCTCGGGGCTGACCAGCAGGATGTCCACCGCGCCCGCCGCGACCTCGGCCTGGACGGCGTCCCACTCGTCGGTGTTGGCCGAGTTGATGGTGCGGGCGTTGATGCCGGCCCGGGCGGCCGACTCGACCTGGTTGCGCATCAGGGCGAGCAGGGGGGAGACGATCACCGTCGGACCGGCGCCGCGGGCCCGCAGCAGGGCGGTGGCGATGAAGTAGACGGCGGACTTGCCCCAGCCGGTGCGCTGCACCACGAGGGCCCGGCGGTGGTCGACGACCAGGGCCTCGATGGCCGTCCACTGGTCCTCGCGGAGGGTGGCGGCGGGCCCGGCGAGTTCGCGCAGGACGGCCTCGGCCCGCGCCCGGACCTCGGCGCGGTCGGCGGCTGTCGCGCTGCCGGTGCCGGCCGTGGCGGTGGCGTCGGTGGCGGTGGTGTGGTTCTGCGGCTGCTGCATGCCGTCCATGTAACCCCGAGCTGCCGACAATGGGCGAACGGCGCTGCTCACGGGTGGGTGGCTGGCGGGTGCAATTCATCAGCTCTTCCGCTGAACGGGTGCCGAATGTCCCCCGGGAGAGTGGCTCCGAATGCCCCGAACGAAGGACGTTTTATCCACAGGCGGGCTTTATCCACAGGGAAAAGGAAAATCCGGGGGCGGCTCGTGGATTACGGCAGTCTTCCGGTCATGAACAACGAACGCGTCGCACTCCCCTTCCACCCGGCCTCCGGCGGGCGTCCGGTCACCATGCGCGGCCCGGCCGACATGGCCGAGCTGCTGCCCTACCTGCTGGGCTTCTTCCCCGACGACAGCATCGTCGCCGTCGGCCTCCAGGGGCCGGACCTCCACCAGGGCGGGGTGATCCGGCTGGACATCCCCGAGGCGCCGCAGCAGTGGTCGGCGGCCGCCCACGAGACGGCCTCGCTGCTCGTCGGCCTCTCCGAGCGCCGGGACCGCCGACCGGTCCAGGTCCTCCTCTACCTCTGTCAGGACCCCGACCGGGAGCACGGTCCGCCGGTGCTCGACCGGCTCCAACCGCTCGCGGAGGAGCTGCGGGCGGCCTTCAGGCCAGGGGAGTGCGGGTGAAGGAGTCGCTCTGCGTGTCCGCCGGCCGCTGGTGGTCCTTCCTCTGCCGTCGGGAGGGGTGCTGCGATCCGGCCGGCCACCCGGTCCGGCACAGCCCTGCCCCCGGCCCGGTGGCCGCGGCGGCCACGTTCGCGGGACTCGCGCCGCGGGGCAGCCGCAAGGCGATCGTGGCGGCGGTGGGCCCGATCGGTCCGCCCGAGGCGGACGCCCAGCGCCTGGCACTGGCCCGGGTACTGGACAGCCGGGCGCCGTCGCCCTCCCGGGAGCAGGGCGGCGCGCTGCTCGACCAGGCGGTGGCCGAGTTCATGGCCGGCGCGCGCGTACTCGACGACCACCGGACGGCCCGGCTGCTCGTCGCCCTCCAGGACCGGCGGACCCGGGACCGGGCCGCCGAGTACATCCGGCCCGAGGAGCTCGCGCCCACCCAGCGGCTCTGGCGCTTCCTCGCCAGGCGGTGCGTGCCGCCCTACACCGGTTACGCCCCGCCGCCGCTCACTCTGCTGGCCTGGGCCTCCTGGGTCGCGGGGGACACCGCGACGGCCCGCGTGGTGCTCGCCCACACGCTCCGACTCGCCCCCACCTACCTGCTGGCCCAGCTGCTCTACGAGTCGTTGAACGGCGGCCTCTCGCCCGAGGAGCTGTTGGCGAGCGTGGCGGCCGAGCGCGGCCGCCGCTCCGCCGGAGAGCGGGGAGCGCCGGCGGACGGCCCGGGCCGCCCTGTCCCTGAGCGGGGTCCGGACCCCGAGCGGTCGCCGGAGGAGCCGTCGCCCCCGGTCCCGGCGAAGCCTCGCCGTCGGCGCGCCCGCAAGGGGGAGGCCGAGGCGGAGCCGCCGGGTGAGTCGGGTGCCGCGAGCCCGGGGGCGGTGCCCGGCGAGGCAGGTGCGCCAGGTGTCGCCGGTACGCCGGGGCGGCGCCCCGACCGTCCGGCCAGGGGCACGGCGAAGGTCCGCGAGGGCGGTCGGCCCGACGAGGGCCCGAGTGCAGGACCGCCGGTTCGGGCGTCTGACCGTGAGGCGCGACGGCCGTCCTCCCGGGTGCGCTCCGCCCGGAGGGTGGGGCCCGGCCGCGCCTCGCCCTGGGTGTCGGTGGAGGCGGCGGCGACGGCGGGTGGACGCGGCCGGAGTCGCGGCGCCCGCGGTGCGACGGGCAGGTCCCGGCATGCGCCGTGACACCCCGGCGGTCGGGGGCCCCGGTTCCTCCGCCGGCCGGCTCGGGCCGCCGACCCGAGCCGGCGGCCCGAGGCCGCTACACCTCGCCGCGGGCCATCGCGATCAGACGGTCCAGCACCTTGCCGCCGCTGACCCGGAGCCCGTCGTGCTCCCACTCGTTGGTGACCCACGTCCGCAGGCCGCGTACGGCCCGGGCGGTCTCCAGCGAGTCCGCGGTGTCGACGTACATGTCGTCGTGGTAGACCGCCGCCACGACGGGCACCTCGTTGACGGCCAGTCGGGCCGGGTCGTACAGGTCGGCCCAGTCGGTGCGGGCGGCGAGCAGCTCCGCCGTCTCCTTCAGCGGGCGGAGCGCCGGGTCGGTGTCGAACAGCCAGGGGTAGATCATCTCCCCGGTGAACAGCACCGGGGCCCCCGATTCCAGCGCAGCCCCGGCGTCGAACTCGGGGAACTCCTTGCGGACGCGCTCGGCCGCCCAGCCGGTGCCCGCCCCGTCCACCGACCGCTGACCGTAGATTGATTCGTGCAGCACGGCGTACAGCGGTCCCTCGGCGAAGGAGACCTTCGCCTGAACGCCGGCCAGGAAGGTGTCGGACAGCTCGGGCCCGGCGACGCCTTCCACCCAGGCCTCCTCCAGCAGGTAGTGCAGGCTTCCGGAGCCGCTGCCGCCGCCGAGCATCATGCCGAGGCCCTGGAACGCCTGGACGGTGAGCAGCCCGCCGTCGGGCAGCGTGGCGGGGGAGTCGGCGAGGTGGGCGGCGATCCGCCGGACCGCTTCGACGTCCTGCGGGAAGCGGGCGTAGTGCTCCTCGTTCTTGCGGACCACCCGGGGGTAGGCCGCCCGGTACACGTCGTCGGCCGAGCTGCGCAGGCCCGCGAGGCCGCCCGTGACGAAGGCCTGGCGCAGCCCCTCGGGCGCGATCGACAGGTAGGTGAGGAGGCAGAAGCCGCCGAAGCTCTGGCCGAGCACGCTCCATCGCCGGTCGTCGCCGAGAAGTCGGCGCCGGATCAGCTCGGAGTCCCGCACGATCGAGTCCGCGCGGAAGCACGCCAGGTAGTCGGCCTGCTCCTGGGCGCCGCCGCGCCGGGCGAGGGTCTGCCGGTTCGCGGGCGTGGACCGCCCGGTGCCGCGCTGGTCGAGCAGGAGCACCCGGTAGTCGTCGAGGGCGCGCTCCAGCCAGCCGTCGCGGCCGAGCGGGCGCCCCGCCTTGCCGCCCGGTCCGCCCTGGAGGAAGAGCAGCCAGGGCAGATCGTCCTTCTCACGGCGCGCGGCCACCACCTCGCGGGCGTACACCTCGATCTGCTCGCCCTGGGGGGCGGAGTGGTCGAGGGGCACGCGGAAGACGTGGTCGGTCGTGACAATCCCGGGCAGCCGGCTGGCGGTGGACATACAACTCCTCGGTATGTGTCTGGTTCACAGCCGTCACGCCGCCGCTCACGGTGTTGCCGGTGCGGGCGCCGCAACCCCCGCACCGTATCCTGACGGCGGTCGGACACGGGTTCGACGGTTGCCGTTCACGACCGTCCGCCCGAGGAGCCGCGCGAGGCTGTACGACAGCCGCGGCACCCGTGGGTGCGGGCCCGTCACGGCACCGGCCCGGAGCGCCGGCTGCCCGGCGGCGGCACGACCGCCCGGTACCCCGGTGCGGCAGGCCGAAGTGGCGGTTCGGGCGTTACCTGCGGCCGGTCCGCGGCGTTCACCCCGGGGGCACTGTGCCCGGACGGACACCGGGCTCCCGCAGCCGGACGACGCCGCGCCGCGCCGAGTACCGGGGTGCGGCCCGCCGACGGTGCCCGGCGCACCGCCCGGCCGACGGGCGGCCGGCAGAAGGTGGCCGCCCCGCGCCCGTCCACGGCGGGACCGGGGCGCCGATCGGGACACGGCGTCACCGGTGCGACCGGGCAAAGGCCGTGACGAAGTGCCGGGCACCAGCGGGTGCCCGGGAAAGGCGGACCCCGGTACCCGGCGGCACCGGGCACCGCATGGCACGGCCCGGCGACGGGTACGGCCAGACACGGCAGACACGCCGGCGGGAACCCCCGCAGGCCAGGCATCATCAGCACGCGATCGAGCATGCTCGCGGCCCACCGGCCTCACCGGCCACCGGACCGCCGAGGGGAGGAGAGTCCGGTGACCGCCATGAGGCCACCACAGGCCATGCCGGCCGAGAGCGTGGTCGGTGCGCCGAGACCGGTCGGGCGCCCCGACCAGGTACCGCCGGGCATGCCCGGCGGCGCACCCGCCGGCCCGGCCCGGTCGGCGGCGCCGCGTCCGCAGCCCGCCGCCGTCCACCACGCGGTGCTCTGCGTCAACGCCCCCTCGATGGCCGCCTCCGGCCCGGACGGACAGCTGCGCGGTCACGGCCTCCACGGCTTCTACCGCTCCGGAGTCCGGGTCCTGGCCCGGATGGAGCTGCGGATCGGCGGCATGGAGCCGCTGCCGCTCCAGGGCACCCTGACCTCGGCGGCGCAGGCCCGCTTCCTCGGCGCCGTCCGGATCCCCGGCGACCTCGACCCCGATCCGGCGCTCACCGTCGAACGGCTGCGCCATGCCGACGGGATCGAGACCGTCACCGTCCGGAACACCGGCAGCAGGCCGGCCCGGCTGCCGCTGGAGATCGCGCTCGGCACGGACCTCGGCCCGGTCGGCGAGATCGCCGCCGGGCACCGGCCGCCGGATCTGCCCGGACAGGTGCAGTCCGCCGGGCTGCGCTGGGCCGGGCCGACCCACAGCGCCGTCGTCAGCGCCAAGCCCTCGCCGCACGCCGTGCTGGCCGGCGCCGGAGTGCTGCGCTGGGACCTGGAGGTGCAGCCCGGTGCCCGGTGGTCGGTCGAGCTGCGCACCGAGCTGGAGAGCACCACCCCCGGTCCCCGGCCGCCGGGCGGCCGCGGCACCGGCGTCCCGCTGCCGTGGGCGGAGCCGGAGGTCCGCAGTGACGACCCCCGGGTCCAGTCGCTGGTGCCGCGCGCACTGGACGCCCTCGGCGGCCTGCTGTTCGCCGACCCGGACCGCCCGACCGACCTCTACCCGGCCTCCGGCGCGCCTTGGCGCTTCGGACTCGCCCCGGCCGACGCACTCTGGGCGGCCCGGCTGATGCTCCCGCTGGGCACCCGGCTGGCGGCCGGCACCCTGCGGGCACTCGCCCGCCGTCAGCAGCTCGCGCCCCCGGCCGGCCAGGGCGGCCCCGGCCCACGGCCCGAGGGGCTGCTGCCCGGGGCGCTGCGGCACGGCGGTCCGGAGCTGCCGCCCACCTGCACGGCCACCGAGGCGACCCTGCTGTTCGTCACGGTGCTCGCCGAGGCCTGGCGCTGGGGCCTGCCCCGGCACGAGGTGGCCGAGCTGCTGCCGGCCGCCGAGCGGGCGCTCGGGGCGCTCCGCGACGGCCTGGTCGACGGCTTCGTCACCGACCTGAGCCGTCCGGTGGAGGAGCGCGCCGCCCATCCGGTGGCGGCCCGCGCCGAGGTCCAGGCCCAGGCGCACCGGGCGGCGCTGCACGGGGCCGAGCTGCTGGACGCCTTCGGCCGCCCCGGCGCCGAGGAGTGGCGCTCCTGGGCGGCCGGTCTGCGGGGGCGCTTCCGTGAGCGGTTCTGGATCGACGACCTCTCCGGCGGCCGTCCGGCGGCGGGCCTCGTCCCGGGGGGCCAGCAGCTCCCCGCCGTCGCCTCCTCCTTCGTCCACCTCCTCGACCCGGGGCTCTGCGCCGACGGCGGCCGGCACGAGAGCCTGCTCGACCGCGAGCAGACCAGGGTGCTGGCCCAACGGCTGGCCGCGCCCGAGCTGGACAGCGGCTGGGGCCTGCGCACGCTCAGCGCCAAGTCGCCCCGGTTCAATCCGCTCGGCCACCGCAGCGGTGCGGTGCGGGTCCATGAGACCGCCCTCGCGATCGCCGGGCTGGCCGAGGCCGGCCACGAGAACGAGGCCGGTGCGCTGCTGGAGGGCCTGCTCGGCGCCGCCGCCCACTTCGAGGGCCGGCTGCCCGAGATGTACGCGGGGGAGCAGCGCGTGCCCGGTTGCCCGCCGGTGCCGCACCCGGCCGCGTGCCACCCGGCGGCGGTCTCGGCGGCCGGGGCCGTGCACGCGGTGTTCGCCCTCGCCGGGGTGCGCCCCGACGTACCGGGCGGGCGGGTGCTGGTCCGGCCGGCCAGCACGGCGCCGCTGGGCGAGCTGCAGCTGACCGGGCTGCGGGTGGCGGGCGAGCCGTTCTCGGTGCGGGTGAGCCGGATCGGCGTGGCGATGGTCGAGGAGGCGTCCGCGGAGCTCCAGCTGGTCGCCCGCTGACCCCCGAACCGCGCCCCGGTCGGGCGGGGCCGCCCGCCCCGCCCGACCGGGGCCGCCCAGAGCCGCGCACGGGGCAGGGACGGGTCGGGGACGCGGACGGTCGGGCACGCTTCGTGCGCGGGCCTGTGCTTATCGTCAGAGAGACGACTATGATCGTCGCCATGTCGCGTTATGACCCGTCGGCCTTCCCCCCGTTCGCTGTCACGGTTGACCTGGTGGTCCTGACGGTGCGGGACCACGCGCTGTGCGCCCTGCTGGTCCGACGGGGCGAGCCCCCCTTCCAGGGCTACTGGGCCCTGCCGGGCGGCTTCGTCCGCCTGGACGAGGGCCTGGCCGAGGCGGCGTCCCGGGAGCTGGCCGAGGAGACCGGTCTGCGCGCCTACTCCGCTCCCGGCCACGACGCGGCGGGCCCCGGTGCGGCCGGCGCCCACCTGGAGCAGCTCGCGACCTACGGCCACCCACAGCGCGACCCCCGGATGCGGGTGGTCAGCGTGGCCTATCTCGTCCTGGCGCCCGACCTGCCGACCCCGCGGGCCGGTGGCGACGCCAGCGGCGCCCGCTGGGCCCCGGTCGCCGAACTGCTCGGACCGAGCCCGGTCGACGGCGTCCCGCTCGCCTTCGACCACGGGCTGATCCTGGCCGACGGCGTGGAGCGGGCCCGGTCCAAGATCGAGTACTCCTCCCTGGCGACGGCGTTCTGTCCGCCCGAGTTCACCGTCGGCGAGCTGCGCCGGGTCTACGAGGCAGTCTGGGGCGTGGTGCTCGACCCGCGGAACTTCCACCGCAAGGTCACCGGCACCCCCGGCTTCCTGCTGCCCTCCGGCGGCACGACCACGCGCCAGGGCGGCCGCCCCGCGCAGCTGTTCACCCCCGGCGGCGCCACCGTGCTCAACCCGCCGATGCTGCGCCCGGAGTCCT
Source organism: Kitasatospora sp. NPDC005751 (assembly GCF_040630835.1). Classification (NCBI taxonomy): domain Bacteria; kingdom Bacillati; phylum Actinomycetota; class Actinomycetes; order Kitasatosporales; family Streptomycetaceae; genus Kitasatospora; species Kitasatospora sp. NPDC005751. The sequence continues at coordinate 37,140 of NZ_JBEXYC010000018.1, read as the reverse complement.
GAGCGGGCATCCCGTCCAGCCCCGCGCCCGCGCCCGCCCTCCGGGCGGCCGGGCTACCGGTGCTCGCGGCGCCCGACATCCGCAGAGCCCGGAACAACCGCAACGCCCGGAACCGCTCGCCCGATCGGCGCGACGGTGACTCCGTCGCAGGATCGGATTGTCCCCTGATCGGGTGAGGTGCGTGGGTGGCGGGCCCGTGCCGCTCCCGTAATGCCCGGAATCGCCGCTCCGGCCCCCTAATGTGCTGGCGCGGGGCCGTGCGGGCACGGCCCCGTGTCGCGCAGACCAGGTCGGCCGAGGGCACGGGAGCAGCCAGCGATGATCCAGATCACCGGACTGACCAAGGTCTACCGCAGGGGTGTCCCGCCGGCGGTGCTCGACCTGACCTTCGACGCCCGCGCCGGCTCCGTGACGGCACTGCTGGGCCCCGAGGACGCGGGCAAGTCAACCGCGTTGCGGCTGATGCTCGAACTCGAACGCGGCCAGGGCGTCACGCTCTTCGACGGCCGCACCTACCGTCGGCTCCGCCGCCCGGAGCGCGAGGTCGGCGTACTGCTGCCGGCCCCGGGCGGTGCCGGCGGCGCGGTCGCCGGGCACCCCGACCGAAAGGCCGTCAGCCACCTCCGGATGCTGGCGGCGGCCGTCGGAGTCCCCGCCCGGCGGGCCGACGAACTGCTGGAGCAGACCCGGCTGGCGGCCGTGGCCGGGCAGCGGCTGCGCAGCTTCTCGCCCGGCATGCACCGGCGGCTCGCCCTCGCCGCGGCGCTGCTCGGCGACCCGGGCACCCTGATCCTCGACGCGCCCACCGAGGGGCTCTCGCCGCGCAATGTGGAGTGGTTCCACTCCTTCCTCCGTTCGTTCGGGGTCGCCGGCGGCACGGTCCTGGTCACCACCCGCACGCCGCAGGAGGCCTCCCGGCTCGCGGACCGGGTGGTCACGCTCGACCAGGGCCGCCTGGTGGCCGATCAGCCGGTGGAGGAGTTCTGCCGCACCCGGCTCAGCCCCGAGGTCGCCGTGCGCGGGCCGCAGATGGCCCGGCTCGCCGATCTGCTGGCGGCCCAGGGCGCGGCGGTGCGCCGGGACGGCGGGGCGGGCCTCGCGGTGGCGGGGATCGATCGCACCGAGATCGGTGAACTCGCCTACCGGCACGGCATCCTGCTGCACGAGCTCGCCGACCGGGTGGTCGAGCAGCCCGCTCCCCGCGCCGCCCTGCCCACGGCCTCGGGGCGGTCGGGTCGGCTCCGGGTCAGGTCGGCGCAGGCCGAGCACCGCCCGCCCGATCCCAGGCCCGGGCGCCTGGCGGAGCCCCGTTCGGCGGAGCCCCGCCCGGCGGAGGCGGCGGTGGAGCCCGAGGCCTCCCCGAGCGAGTCGGCGCAGGTGCCCAGGCCGGCCGCGGGCGCGGCGGGCACCGGCGCGCTGCCGGTCCTCGCGCTGCCTTCGTCGTCCGCCGCGGCCGCCGGTACCGTCGCGGTCGCCGCCGCGACGGCCCTGTCGGCGGTCACCGCGCGGGCCACCCGGCGCACGCCCCAGCAGGGCCAGCAGGGCCAGCAGGGCCAGGAAACCCGGCAGGGTCGGGAAGGCCGGCAGGACGGGAAGTCACGGTCGCCCCGGGACCCCCACCCGCCCCGCCGACCCGAGCCGACAACCGCCGAAGCTCCGAACACCGGCCGCACTCCCGAGGTCGCCGGCACTCCCGCGACCGCCGGTACCCCCAACACCGCCGGCACCCCCGCGACCGCCGATACCCCCGACACCGGTGGGGTCATCGAGAGCGCCGACACCGCGCCGACGGTCGTCGTGGACCGCCTCTTCCGGGACGGCCTCCGCGGACTGGCCCGGTCCGGCAGCGCCCCGGACCCCGGTGCCCGCGCCCGGCGCGAGGACGCCGGCGTCGGCGACCTGATGACCGCCGACACCGTCCGGCTCGGCCGACCGCTCCCGGGCACCGCCCCCGACGCCCCGGACACCCCCGCCACCCCCACCACCCCCGACCACCGGAGCGAGTGAACCGTGCGTGTACTGGCCTACGAGCTGCGCCGGCTGCGCGGCCTGCGCTCCACCTGGCTGCTCCTCACCGCCGTGCTGCTCTGCGACGCCGCGGTGGCCGCGGTGCTGGCCGCCCAGACTCCCGCCGGGCCGCTGGCCGGGTCGGCCGGCGTGCGGCTGCTGACGGCGACCGTGCCGCTGGTCCCGCTGCCGTTCGCGGCGCTCGGCGCCGGGTTGCTGGGCGCGCTCTCCTACGGCCACGAGGTGCGCCACCCGGGGTTGGCGGCCTCGCAGGTGTCGTATCCGCGCCGGGTGCGGCTGCTGCTGGCCAAGCTGGTGGTGATCGCCCCGGTGGCCGGGCTGCTGGCGCTGGTCACCCTGCTGATCGACACCGTGGTCGTGCACTTCGCGCTCCCGGACGGGGTGGCGGTGGCCGCCTGGTCGGAGCCGGCCGCCCTGTCGGGCCGGGTGTCCGAGGCGCTCGCCTCGGCCGGCTTCAGCGGGCTCGCGGACCTGCCCGGGGCTTTCGCCCCCGCCGCGCTCGCGGCCGGCCAGGGGGTGCCCGCCGCCCTGCTGGCCTTCGTCCTGCTGGTGGTCGTGGCGGGCTGGACGGGGGTGCTGACGGCCTCGCTGACCCGCAGTGCCGCCGCGGGGGTGCTGCTGCTCTGCGCGCTGCCGCCGCTGCTGGAGTCCGGGGTGGCCCTGGTGCTCCGGCAGACCGGCACCGCCTGGCCGGCCCGCGCGACCGAACTGCTGCCGTTCCAGTCCGGCGTCGAGTGGGCGTACGGATGGGTGTACGGCGGGGACGACCGGGTTGCGGAGGGCGGTTCGGTGCTGACCGACCCGGCGCTGCTGGCAGCGGTCGCGGCGCCGGCGCTGGTGCTGCTGCTCGTCTCGCTCCTGGTCCAGGCCCGGCGGCGCGCGCTCTGAGGCGACGGGCGGGCGTGCGGACCGGTCGGGCGCCCGCCCGCACGGCTCCCGGCGGAGGCCGGTCGAAAGCCTCGCCGAGGGCCGGGAAGCCACCGGGAAGCCCCTCGCAGAGCCCGGACCGTCGCTGACGGTCTGCCAAGATCGACCAGCAGTGGCCGTAATGTGCGGTTCTTCCTGATAAGAAGTCAATTATCCAGTCACGGTCGATCACCCTTTCGTGTGCTTTTCACGAGAATTCTCAAGCTGCGCCCGCCGATCGCCGACAAAGGACTTGTGAGTACCCTTGCGCACCCCACCATGACCCCCGCCCGTTCCGCCGAAGGTGCCATCCCCGGCGCCGGCGACCTGGACCGCTTCTCGTACGCCGACCGGCCGACCCCGCCGGCGCCCCGCTGGGAGGGCGCCGAGTCGGATCTGGGCCGGGTCGGCCGCAAGACCACCAGCAGTCGTGGCCGAGGCCTGCACGGCCAGCTCGTGCAGCAGCTCGGCCAGATGATCGTCTCGGGCGACCTCGGTGCCGACCGCCCGCTCGTCCCCGAGGAGATCGGCCAGCGCTTCGAGGTCTCCCGCACCGTCGTCCGCGAGTCGCTGCGCGTGCTGGAGGCGAAGGGCCTGGTCAGTGCCCGGCCGAACGTCGGCACCCGGGTCCGGCCGGTCGGCGACTGGAACCTGCTCGACCCGGACATCATCGAGTGGCGCGCCTTCGGCCCGCAGCGCGACGAGCAGCGCCGGGAGCTGTTCGAGCTCCGCTGGGCGATCGAGCCGCTGGCCGCCAGGCTCGCCGCGGGGCACGGCCGGGAGGACGTCCAGCAGCGCCTGGTCGAACTGATCGAGATCATGGGCCACGCCGCCGCCCAGGCCGACCTCTCCACGTTCTCGCGGGTCGACGCCGAGCTGCACGCCCTGGTCCTGCAGATGGCGGGGAACCGGATGCTGGAGCACCTCTCCGGGATCGTCTCCTGCGCCCTCCAGGTGTCGGGTGGCCCGCCCACCTCCTGCGAGCGCCCCTCGGAGGCCTCGGTCAGCCTGCACGCCCGGCTGGTGGACGCCCTCGGCACCGGCGACGGCACGGCGGGCGAGGCCGCGGTGCGGGCGCTGCTCACCGTCCACCCGGAGATCGAGCCGTCCGTCCCCGCTCCCCGGGAGCACTGAGTCGCCCACCCGGCGATCGAGCGGCCCCGCGAACTCCCGGCCCTCCGGCTGCACCGCACGGCGCAGCCGGAGGGCTTCTTCACGCCCGGGCTCGGCCGTCGGACGCCCGCTCCGCCGTGAACCGCCGTGAACCGCCGTGATCCGCGGAATTCGCACGCCCCGCGGCAGCCGCCCCGGCCGCGGTGGTCTGCCCATGCCAAGAGCTTGGTCGCGAGTGAGGGATGATGGAAGTCGGCCCCGGGCCGCGGGCGCCGAGTGGTGTGACCCGCGACACGAAGGCCATGCGTAACACTTGACGAGTAGCAGCGATGTGTCCTGAGCGGAAGCAGCTCCGGAATACCCCAACATGTCAGAATGCTGTGTTGGTCTGCGGCGCTGCTGCCGTCCTGCAAACCCAGTCCTCAAGCCCGAGTCGGTCGGAATCGACACCGCGCGTCCGACGCGCGATCTCCTTCCCCGCCCGCTCGGGCGGCCGGTACGGGTTCGAGTCCACTCATCGTCCGAGAGGTTGTTCGTGTCGGCCAGCACATCCCGTTCGCTTCCCCCCGAGATCGCCGAGTCCGCGGCTCTGCTGGCGCTCATCGAGCGGGGCAAGGCCCAGGGGCAGATCGCCGGTGACGACGTGCGCCAGGCGTTCGAGGCGGACCAGATCCCGGTCACCAAGTGGAAGAACGTCATGCGCAGCCTCAACCAGGTTCTGATTGAGGAGGGGGTGGACCTTATGGTCAGCGCGGCCGAGCCGGCCGGTGCCAAGCGCAAGAGCGTCGCTGCCAAGAGCCCCACCAAGCGCACTGCCACCAAGGCGGTCACCACCCGGAACCCGGCCGCTCCGGCGGCCCCGACCAAGCCCCCCGTGCGCATCGCGCCCGGCGCGACCATCTCCGTTCCGGCGGTCGCGGCCGCCGCGGCGTCGGTCGGCACGGTGTCCGCCGAGATCACCGAGGCGGGAGCCACGCTCTCCGCCGAGGCGAAGGCGCCTGCGGCCAAGAAGGCCGCCCCGGCGAAGAAGGCGGCCGCCAAGAAGACCGCCGCGCCGGCCAAGAAGACCGCCGCCAAGAAGACCGCCGCCGGTAAGGCGGGCAAGGGCGACGAGGAGATCGGCGGCGAGGAAGAGCTGATCGAGGACGTCGCGCTGCCCGGCGACAAGGCGGGCGAGGAGGCGGAGCCCGAGGAGGAGTCGCAGGGGTTCGTCCTCTCCGACGACGACGAGGACGACGCGCCTGCCCAGCAGGTCGCCGTCGCCGGTGCCACCGCCGACCCGGTCAAGGACTACCTGAAGCAGATCGGCAAGGTCCCGCTGCTCAACGCCGAGCAGGAGGTCGAGCTCGCCAAGCGCATCGAGGCCGGCCTGTTCGCCGAGGACAAGCTCTCGGCCGCCGACAAGCTGGCGCCGAAGCTCAAGCGCGAGCTGGAGATCATCGCCGAGGACGGCCGCCGCGCCAAGAACCACCTGCTGGAGGCCAACCTCCGCCTGGTGGTCTCGCTGGCCAAGCGCTACACCGGTCGCGGCATGCTCTTCCTGGACCTCATCCAGGAGGGCAACCTGGGCCTGATCCGTGCGGTCGAGAAGTTCGACTACACCAAGGGCTACAAGTTCTCCACCTACGCCACGTGGTGGATCCGCCAGGCGATCACCCGCGCGATGGCCGACCAGGCGCGCACCATCCGTATCCCGGTGCACATGGTCGAGGTCATCAACAAGCTGGCCCGCGTCCAGCGCCAGATGCTCCAGGACCTGGGCCGCGAGCCCACCCCGGAGGAGCTGGCCAAGGAACTCGACATGACCCCCGAGAAGGTCATCGAGGTCCAGAAGTACGGTCGCGAGCCCATTTCGCTGCACACCCCGCTGGGTGAGGACGGCGACAGCGAGTTCGGCGACCTGATCGAGGACTCCGAGGCGGTCGTGCCGGCCGACGCGGTCTCCTTCACCCTGCTCCAGGAGCAGCTGCACTCGGTGCTGGACACCCTGTCCGAGCGCGAGGCGGGCGTCGTCTCGATGCGCTTCGGCCTGACGGACGGTCAGCCGAAGACGCTGGACGAGATCGGCAAGGTGTACGGGGTCACCCGTGAGCGCATCCGCCAGATCGAGTCCAAGACCATGTCGAAGCTGCGCCACCCGTCGCGCTCCCAGGTGCTGCGCGACTACCTGGACTGATCCGCGACCGGCGGGACCGCCGCCGGACCATCCGGTCCGGCCCGGTCCGGCGATCCGCACCGTGAGTAGGCCCGGAGCACTGCGCTCCGGGCCTTCTCCGTGTCCGGCGTGACTCCGGCGTGGCTCCCGGGGGCGGCCGGGCGATAGAGCGACAGGGCGATAGGGCGCGTCAGCGTCCGGGTGGCTGTTGTCGCTCGTCCGGGTGGCGGTGCGGCGGTAACCGGTCGCGGACCGTAGCCGATCACCTACGCTGTGCCGGTTGCCCGCTACCGAGCCAACTGGAGACACGGTGCTGCCCAACCCGGATCGCGCGGACCTGCCGACCGTCGCCTCGCCCTCGGCGTGCCCGGCCGGCCGGCCGGTGCGTCGCCGCTACCGGGCGGCCGTCCTGGGCCTGCTCGCCGCGCTGCCCGCGACGCTGGTCGCGTTCGGCCCGGCCGCACCGGCCGAGGCCCAGCGGCGGGTGATCGGCGGCGCCGTCGTGAGCACCGCCGACCATCCGTGGATGGTGGCGGTCGCCAGCCGCCAGCAGTTCGGCAACGGTCGCTCGGGGCAGTTCTGCGGCGGTGCGCTCGTCACTCCGACCAAGGTCGTGACGGCGGCGCACTGCTTCTACGACGAGGCCAAGGGCCGGCGGGTGGAGCGGCCGGGGCTGAAGGTCGTGGTGGGCCGGGACGACCTGCGCGGCTCGGTCGGCCGTGAGGTGCCCGTCGAGGCGGTCTGGATCCACCCCGACTACGCCTTCGCGGCCAACATGAACGATGTGGCGGTCCTCACGCTCACCGAGTCGCAGGGTGCCCGCCCGGTGATCGACCTGGTCGGCCAGGGGGACACGGAGCCGTACCGGGAGGGGAACCGGGCGCAGGTCTACGGCTGGGGGGACACCTCGGGCAAGGGCGACTACTCGCCCACGCTCCGTGGTGTCGACGTGTCGGTCATCCCCGACCGGACCTGTGCCCAGGCCTACCCGGGTGGGCAGGACGGGCACTTCGACGCCCGCGGCATGGTCTGCGCCGGTGCGGAGAAGGGCGGCAAGGACGCCTGCCAGGGGGACAGCGGTGGCCCGCTGGTCGTCGCCGGACGCCTCGCCGGGCTGGTCTCCTGGGGGACGGGCTGCGCGGAGGCGGCCCACCCGGGTGTCTACACCCGCGTCGCCGCGGTCGCCGACGCGGTACGCTCCGTCCTGTAGTCGCACGGTCACGTTCTGACGTCGCGTCGCCCGTACCGTCGGGCGGCGCGACGGCCCGTACCGAAACCGCGACGGGCCCGGATCACAGCTGGTCCGATCGCGGCCGGAAACAGCAGAGCCGGGCGACCGGCCCCCGTCAGGGGACCCGCCGCCCGGCTCGCCGGTCGCGCGCAGTGCGCGGCCGGACACAGCTCGTTGGCCTGCTGCTGCTGTGGCGCCCGGTATCAGCGCTCTTCGTCGGCGGCCGCGGCGTTGGTGGTGCTGCTGAGCCGGCCGCTCTCGTCCTGTATCTCCACGGCGATCTTCTTGAGCTCGGGCTCGAACTTCCGGCCGTGGTGGGCACAGAAGAGCAGCTCTCCGCCGCTGGCGAGTACGACGCGCAGGTAAGCCTGGGCGCCGCAGCGGTCGCAGCGGTCAGCCGCGGTGAGCGGGCTCGCAGGGGTCAGAACAGTAGTCACGTCGCCTCTTCTCTAGCTCGACGAGCTGTCGTACCAGGGTCAACATCCAACCAGGCCGAAAACGTTCCCGCTCGTGGCTTTTCTTCTTTGAGGATTCTGCTGTGTTGATGAGGACGTGCCCCGGGGGCCGGTGGTTCATGCGTACCGAAGCCCAGGATCCGCCTGTCCCTCGAACGCCCGATCGGGACGGGGTGCGAGGTCCGCGTAGCATAATCCTCTGCTGGGTTGGAGCATAAGCCCCGTCCTGGGCCCCGGTAGCCTGCATAACGGCAGTTCCGGAGCCTGCGCCCGGTCCCACGATCCGCCAGGACCGGTGGTACCGGGAGGAGATGGCGCTCCGGTGCGCGGAATCCGGCGCGGTGCGTGTTCGCGCAGCGCGTACAAGCTGCGCGGGACCGGCTCGTCGTGCTGTGACCCAGCGCAGGGGCGTGCACACGTGGCGGAGCTGTTGTCGGTGCGGTGTGCTGCACTGGCGGACGTTCCGGCTGTGCCCGGATGTGACCGATGAGACAGAACTTCACCGAGGAGAGTGCCGCGTGAGTGCCGAATCGACCGTGCCGTCCGCACTGCTGGCCGGGGACGACGGCTCCAACTACACCGCTCGGCACCTGCTCGTCCTGGAGGGCCTGGAGGCGGTTCGCAAGCGCCCCGGCATGTACATCGGCTCCACCGACAGCCGGGGCCTGATGCACTGCCTCTGGGAGATCATCGACAACTCGGTCGACGAGGCCCTCGGCGGCCACTGCGACCGCATCGACGTCGTCCTGCACGACGACTCCTCGGTGGAGGTGCGCGACAACGGCCGCGGCATCCCGGTGGACGTCGAGCCCAAGACCGGGCTCTCCGGTGTCGAGGTCGTGATGACCAAGCTGCACGCCGGCGGCAAGTTCGGCGGCGGCTCCTACGCGGCCTCGGGCGGCCTGCACGGCGTGGGCGCGTCCGTCGTCAACGCCCTCTCGGCCCGGCTGGACGTGGAGGTGGACCGCGGCGGCCACACCCACGCGGTCAGCTTCCGCCGGGGCACCCCGGGCATCTTCACCGAGGGCGGCCCGGACGCCCCCTTCGAGCCCGCCAACGGCCTCAGCAAGGCCCGCAAGGTACCGAAGGCCCGCACCGGCACCCGGATCCGCTACTGGGCCGACCGGCAGATCTTCCTCAAGGACGCCCGGCTCTCCCTGGAACACCTGCACAACCGGGCCCGGCAGACCGCCTTCCTCGTCCCCGGCCTCACCATCGTCGTCCGTGACGAGCGGCTGACCGAGAGCGACGTGGTCGAGGAGTCGACCTTCCACTACGACGGCGGCATCGCCGAGTTCTGCGAGTTCCTCGCGCCGGACAAGCCGGTCTGCGACGTGCTGCGGCTGCACGGCGAGGGCACCTTCAAGGAGACCGTCCCCGTCCTGGACGAGGTCGGCCACATGACGCCCACCGAGGTCACCCGCCACCTCGGCGTGGACATCGCGCTGCGCTGGGGCGCCGGCTACGACACCACCCTGCGCTCCTTCGTCAACATCATCGCCACCCCCAAGGGCGGCACCCACGTCACCGGCTTCGAGCGCTCGCTCGCCAAGACCGTCAACGAGGCACTGCGCGCCGCCAAGCTGCTGCGCGTCGCCGAGGACGACATCACCAAGGACGACGCCACCGAGGGCCTCACCGCCGTGGTCACCGTCCGGCTCGCGGAGCCGCAGTTCGAGGGCCAGACCAAGGAGGTGCTGGGCACCTCGGCGGCCAACCGGATCGTCGCCGCGGTGGTCGCCAAGGAGCTCAAGGCCTTCCTGACGTCCGCCAAGAAGGACGAGAAGCTCCAGGCCAGGGCCGTCCTGGACAAGGTCGTCGCGGCCGCCCGCACCCGGGTCGCCGCCCGCCAGCACAAGGAGGCCCAGCGCCGGAAGACCGCGCTGGAGACCAGCTCGCTGCCGGCCAAGCTGGCCGACTGCCGCAGTGACGACGTCGAGCGCAGCGAACTCTTCATCGTCGAGGGGGACTCCGCGCTCGGGACCGCCAAGCTGGCCCGCAACTCGGAGTTCCAGGCGCTGCTGCCGATCCGCGGCAAGATCCTCAACGTGCAGAAGGCGTCCGTGAGCGACATGCTCAAGAACACCGAGTGCGCCGCGATCATCCAGGTGATAGGGGCCGGTTCGGGCCGCACCTTCGACATCGACCAGGCCCGTTACGGCCGGGTCATCTTCATGGCCGACGCCGATGTCGACGGCTCGCACATCCGCTGCCTGCTGCTGACGCTCTTTCAGCGCTACATGCGGCCCATGGTCGAGCAGGGCCGGGTCTTCGCCGCCGTCCCGCCGCTGCACCGGATCGAGCTCACCAGCCCCAAGCGGGGCCAGGACAAGTACCACTACACCTACTCCGACGCCGAGCTGCGCTCCACCCTGCTGGAGTTCCAGCGCAAGAACATGCGCTGGAAGGACCCGGTCCAGCGGTACAAGGGCCTCGGTGAGATGGACGCCGACCAGCTGGCCGAGACCACCATGGACCCGCGCCACCGCACCCTGCGCCGGATCAACCTGGGCGACCTGGAGCAGGCCGAGAAGATCTTCGACCTGCTGATGGGCAACGACGTCGCCCCCCGCAAGGAGTTCATCGTCGACTCGGCGGCCACCCTGGACCGCTCGCGCATCGACGCCTGAGCACACCGCCGCACGGCAGGGGCCCTCCACCCTCGGGTGGAGGGCCCCTGCCGTGCCGGCTCCACCCCCGGTCCACCCCGGCGCCGATCAGCGGGGGGCGCCGGATCCGTAGCGTCGGAGAGGTCAGCAAGCCCTCCTGTCGGAACGGAGAATCCGATGACCGGCCTCGTCAACGTCCTCGTGATCATCGCGGTGGTCGCCCTGGTGCTCCGCCGCCAGCTGAGCCCGCAGCGCCTCGACACCGAGCGCCGGTTCTGGGTGCTGCCGCTGGTCCTCGCCGTGCTCGCACTGCGCGACCCGGGCCTGGTCGACGGTGCCCACCGGGCCCTCTCGATCGGGCTGACCGCCGCCTCGCTGCTGGTGGTGCTGGCGATGGGCTGCGTCTGGGGCTGGACCGTCCGGATCTGGCGCGGCGAGGACGGCGCGCTCTGGACCCGCGCCACCAAGGCCACCGGGGCGGCCTGGGCCGGCATGATCGCCGTCCGGATCGGGCTGTACGGACTGGGCGCGGCGCTGCACGTCCACCAGAGCGGCAGCGCGCTGATGCTCGGGCTCGCCGCGCTGCTGGTGGTCCGGACCGTCGTGGTGAACTGGAGGGCGCGGGAGCTGGCGACGCCGTACCGCGCCGGCGTGGCCGGCTGACCGGCCGGCCCGCGCCTGACCACACCGACGAGAGGGAGGCCCGTGCCCGGGTGGAGCTGGACCGGCTGGCCGGCCCGCGAGGGGCTGGAGAGGGACGCGGAGAGCCCGGCCCGGCGGGTCCTGACGCTGATCGGCCGGTCGGTCCTGCTCGTGACCCTGGGCTGGGGGACGTTCTCCCGCGGCGGGTACACCGGCTGGGCGGTGGCCGCGGCGGCGGCCGGGCTGGCCGCGGTGGTCCTGCTGACGGCCGCCTTCCTGCGGGCCGCCCGCGCGCAGCTGCTGCGGCCCGCGCTCGCCCTGGCCGCCGTCCTGATCGGCACCGCCTGGGTCGCCGAGTGGGGGAGGGCCCACCTGCTGGCCGACTTCGTCTGGGGCGGGCTGGCCCTGACCGCGCTGGTCCGGCTGCCCGCCGGCGCCGCGCTGGCCACGGCGGCGGCCGCGTTCGGCAGTTACACGGCCGCCAGCTGGGAGAGCTGGCTGGGGATCCTCGCCACGGTGGGCGGGCTCACCCTGCTCGGCTACCTGCTGCGGATGGACGGCGAGGCACGTGGCACCGCCCGGCGGCTGCTGGCCCAGGAACGGGCCGCGCGGGCCGCCGAGGCGGAGAGCGCGGCGCTCGCCGAGCGGGCCAGGATCGCCCGCGAGATCCACGACGTCCTGGCCCACAGCCTCTCCGCGCAGCTCGTCCACCTGGAGGCGGCCCGACTGATGCTGGACGCGGGCACCGACCGGGAGCGGGTCCGCGAACGGGTGGTGGCGGCGCGGCGGATGGCGCAGGACGGCCTGGCCGAGACCCGGCAGGCGCTTTCCGCGCTGCGCGGCGAGTTCACCCCGGTCGGCGAGTTCCTGGTCGAGCTGACCGGGCGCGAGCGGGCGGCGTTCACCGTCACCGGGACCCCGCGCCCGCTCCCCGCCGAAGCGGGGCTCGCGGTCCGGCGCACGGCGCAGGAGGCTCTGACCAACGTGCGTAAACACGCCCCCGGCGCACGCTGCGCGCTGGAACTGCGCTACCTGCCCGACGCGGTGGAGCTGGAGGTGCGCAACACCCGCCCGGGCCGCGGCGAATCGGCCGGTGGGCTGGCGGCCACCGGCAGCGGGTACGGTCTGCTGGGGATGCGCGAACGCGCGGAACTGCTCGGCGGCACCCTGCTGGCGGGCCCGGACGAGGGAGGGTGGCGCGTGCTGTTGCGGGTGCCGGTGTGACCGGGGCGGATCCGACCAGGGTGCTGGTCGCGGACGACCAGACGGTGGTGCGCGAGGGCATCGTGATGCTGCTCGGCCTGTTGCCGGGCATCGAGGTGGTGGGCGCCGCCGCCGACGGCGAGGAGGCCGTCGAGCTGGTCGAGCGGCACCGCCCGGACGTCGTCCTGATGGACCTGCGGATGCCGCGCTGCGACGGGGTCGAGGCCACCCGCCGGATCCGGGCGGTACACCCGGAGACCGAGGTCGTCGTGCTGACCACCTACGCCGACGACGAGTCGCTCTTCCCCGCGCTGCAGGCCGGGGCGCGCGGCTACCTCACCAAGGACGCCGGCGGCGACGAGATCGCCCGGGCCATCGCGGACGTCCGCTCGGGCGCCGCCGGGCTCTCACCGCAGGTGCAGCTGCGCCTGCTGGAGCGGCTGGCTGGCGGTGCGCGGCAGGCCACCGCGCCGGGCGGGTGGGACGCGTCGCACGGCGGCGGGCGTGGCGGTGGCGGTGGCGGCGAGGCGGGCCGGTCCGGTCCGGCCGGGCCCGGAGCGGGGCGCCCGGCGGAGCTGCCGGACGGGCTGACCGCCCGCGAGGCCGAGGTGCTGGCACTGATCGCGGAGGGCCTCTCCAACACCGAGATCGCCCGTCGGCTGTTCGTCAGCCCGGCCACCGTGAAGACGCACATCAACAATCTGTTCGCCAAGACCGGGGTGCGGGACCGCGCCCAGGCGGTCGCGTACGCCTTTCGCCATGGGTTCACCGGTACGCAGCAGTAGTCGGATGAGCACCTGTCGGATCATCGATCACCTCATCGAGTGAACGTATCTGCAATGGGAGTTGGCGGCCTCCGCGGGCCTCCATCATGGGTTCCGTCAGAGCCCCGCCGGTCCAGGAGCAGTAGTGCCACAGCAGCAGACGAGCAGTCCCGGACAGGGGCAGCGATTCGACTGGTGGGCCGCTCCCGCCGCGGCCCCCCAGCCCGACCGGCCCGCGCCGCCGGCTCCCGCCGTGCCGCCGCCGGCACCACCGGTGCCGTCCGCGCCGCCCGCGGCCCGGACGGAGGCCGCCCCACCCGCCCGGCCGCTCGCGCCGGCTCCCGTGCCGCCGGTCGAGGCCCCGTCGGCCGTCGACAGCAGCGAGGTGTACCGCGCCGTCCAGGGCAGCGACGCGTTCCAGGAGATCAAGCGCAGCTACCGGGCCTTCGTCCTCCCGGTCAGCGGGGCGTTCCTCGGCTGGTACCTGCTGTACGTCGCCGCCCAGGCCGGCGCGCCCGGGCTGATGCGCAGCCAGGTCGCCGGCCCGGTCAACGTGGCCTGGCTGCTCGGCCTGCTGCAGTTCGCCTCGACCTTCCTGCTCACCTGGCTCTACGCCCGCAACGCCCGCACCAAGCGGGACCGGGCCGCGCTGGGCCTGCGCTGGGACACCCAGGACCAGCTGCGATGAGGACCGCGACCCCGCCTCCCGTCGCCCCCGCGGGCGACCACCACGACCTGGCCATCGTGCTCTTCGCCGTCATCGTCCTGGTCACCCTGGGCATCACCCTCTGGGTGGGCCGCCGGGGCAGCGCCGCCGAGGACTTCTACGCCGGCGGCCGTGACTTCACCCCGCTGCAGAACGGCTTCGCGCTCTCCGGCGACTACCTGTCCGCCGCCTCCTTCCTCGGCGTCGCCGGGCTGATCGCGCTGTACGGCTACGACGGCGTGCTCTACAGCATCGGCTTCCTGGTCGCCTGGCTGGTGGTGCTGATGCTGGTCGCCGAGCTGGTCCGCAACGCCGGCCGGTACACCCTGGCCGACGTGCTGGCGCTGCGCCTGCGGCGGCGCAAGGTCCGGGCGGCGGCCGGCGGCGCCAGCGTCGTCGTCACCCTGCTCTACCTGGTCGCCCAGATGGTCGGCGCGGGCAGCCTGGTCGCCCTGCTGCTCGGCACCAGCAGCACCCAGGCCCGGACCTGGACCATCGTGGCGGTGGGCGGTCTGATGATCGTCTACGTCACGGTCGGCGGGATGCGGGCCACCACCTGGATCCAGATCGTCAAGGCCTTCCTGCTGATCGCGGGCTCGGTGCTGCTCACCGTGCTGCTGATGGTCCGCTTCCACGGGGACGTCGGTGAGCTGATGCGGCAGGCCGCCCAGCACAGCGGCGCCGGGCAGCGGTACCTGGAGCCGGGGCTCAAGTACGGGGCGAGCTTCACCAGCCGGCTGGACTTCTTCAGCCTCGGCCTCGCCCTGGTGCTGGGCACCGCGGGCCTGCCGCACATCCTGTCCCGCTTCTACACGGTGCCCACCGCCCGGGCTGCCCGGCGCTCGACGATGTGGGCGATCGGGCTGGTCGGCGGCTTCTACCTGATGGCCATCGCGCTCGGCCTGGGCGCCACCGCGCTGGTCGGCTCGGCGGAGGTCCGGCACGCCAACGCGGCGGGGAACACGGCCGTCCCGTTGCTGGCCCTCGTCCTCGGCGGCGGCAACGGCAGCACCGGCGGGGTGGTGCTGTTCGCGCTGATCTCGGCGATCGCCTTCGCCACCATCCTGGCGGTGGTCGCCGGGCTGACGCTCGCCTCCTCGGCCGCCTTCGCCCACGACATCTGGGCGGGCGCCTGGCGGGGGCGCCCGCGCCGTCGGCGGGGCGGCGTGCCGGCCTCCCGGCGGGCCCGCCGGGAGGCGTCCGAGCGCGAGGAGGTCGGCGTCGCCCGGATCGCGGCGGTGGGGATCGGGGCGGTCGCGATCGCGCTCAGCCTCTTCGCCCAGCAGCTGAACGTGGCCTTCCTGGTCGGCCTGGCCTTCGCCGTCGCCGCCTCGGCCAACCTGCCGGTGCTGCTGTACACGCTGTTCTGGCGGCGGTTCACCCCGCGCGGCGCGGTCTGGTCGGTGTACGGCGGGCTGATCCCGGCGATCGTCCTGGTGACCTTCTCGCCGGTGGTCTCCGGGACCAAGGTGGCGCTCTTCCCGGGGGTGGACTTCCACTGGTTCCCGCTGGAGAACCCGGGCATCGTCTCCATCCCGCTGGGCTTCCTGGCCGGCTGGATCGGCACCCTCACCTCGCCCGAGCCGGCCGACGCGGACCGCTACGCCGAGCTGGAGGTCCGCTCCCTCACCGGAGCCGGCGCGGCCTGAGCCGCGGCGGGCGCCGCGCGGCGCGCACGGAACCCCGACGGGCCCGGGACCCGTCGGGGTTCCGCCGTGAACGGCGGCGTTCCGGGGCGGCCGTCAGGCCCGGACGGCCAGCACGTAGCGGTGCTCGGGCCGCCCGGTGTCGCCGTAACGCAGGGTGAGCCGCAGCCGGCTGTCCCGCTCCAGCTGCTTGAGGTAGCGCTGCGCGGTGGAGCGGCTCAGCCCGGTGGCGTCCGCGACCTCCTGGGCGCAGAGCGGGCGGCCGGCGCGGCGGAGCACACCGAGCACCAGGTCGGTGGTGGGCGCCGAGTGGCCCTTGGGCAGGGCGGCCGCGGGGGCCGCCGTGCCGCGCAGGGTGGCGAAGAGCCGGTCCACCTCGTCCTGGCCCGCCTCGCGCGCGGCCGGTCCGGCCAGCGCGTGCCGCAGCTGCGCGTAGGCGACCAGCTTCTCCCGCAGCCCCGCGAAGCTGAACGGCTTGACCAGGTACTGCAGGGCGCCGTGCTGCATCGCGGCGTGCACCGTGGAGACGTCCCGGGCGGCCGTCACCATCATCACGTCGCACGCCACCTGCCGTTCGCGCAGGCGCCGCACCAGGGCGAGGCCGGTCTCGTCCGGCAGGTGGTGGTCGAGCAGCAGCAGGTCCACCGGGCGGCGTTCCAGCGCAGCGAGCGCCTGACCGGCCGAGTGCGCGGTGCCGGTGACCCGGAAGCCGGGCACCTTGGCCACGTACGCGGCGTGCACGTCGGCGACCCGGAAGTCGTCGTCCACCACGAGTACGTCGATCATCGGGCCTCCACGAGCGGTGCGGGGACGGGCGGTGCGGGAAGGGGTGGTGCGGGGGCGACCGCGGCCGGGGGGTCGTCGTGCAGGGCCTCGGGGAGCTCGACGGTGAACCGGGCGCCGCCGAGCGGCCCGGTGTCGAGCACGATCCGGCCACCGGTCCGTTCGACCAGCCGCCGCACCATCGCCAGCCCCAGCCCGCGCGGCCGGTGCGCGGGCGCGTCCTTGCTGGTCCACCCCTCTTCGAAGACCCGCTCGCGCAGGGCCGCCGGCACCCCCGGCCCGCTGTCCGCGACCTCGGCCAGCAGGGTGGACCCGGCCGCCGCCAAGGTCACCGCCACCTGACCGCCGCCGCCCGGAGCCACCGCGTCGACGGCATTGTCGATCAGGTTGCCGAGCACCGTGACCAGCGCCCGGGTGTCCACCACCGCGTCCGGCAGGTGCGCCGCCGGGGCGACCGCCAGCCGGACGCCGCGCTCGGCCGCGACCGCCGCCTTGCCGGCCAGCAGCGCCGCGACGTGCGGGTCCCGCACCCGCTCGCCGATGCGGGCCACCGCCGCCGCGTGCGAGCCCGACTGCTCGGAGATGAACGCCACCGCCTGGTCGTGGCGGCCGAGCTCCAGCAGGCCGAGCAGGGTGTGCATCCGGTTGGCGTGCTCGTGGTCCTGGGCCCGCAGGGCCTCGGTGAGGCTGCGGGTGGTGTCCAGCTCACGGACCAGGGACTCCAGCTCGGTGCGGTCGCGCAGGGTCACCACCGCGCCGCCCTCGGCCGTCGCCATCCGGTTCACCACCAGCACCCGGTCGTCCCGGACGGCCGGCAGGTCGGCGCCGGTGATCCGCCCGGCCAGCACGTCGGCCAGTCGGCCCGGCGGCAGCACCTCGTCGATCGGCCGCCCGGCGAACTCCTCGGGGAGGCCGAGCAGCCGCCCCGCCTCGTCGTTGGCGAGCCGGATCCGGCCCCGTTCGTCCAGGGCCACCATGCCCTCCCGGATGCCGTGCAGCATCGCCTCCCGCTCCACCAGCAGCGCCGAGATGTCGGCCAGCGCGATGTTGTGGGTGCGGCGCTTCAGCCGGCGGGCCAGCGCCAGCGTGGCGACGGTGCCGGCGGTCAGCCCGGCGCCCGCGCAGAGCAGGATGCCGGTGAGCATCTTCAGCAGCCGCCGACGGATGGAGTCGTCGCTGATGCCCACCGAGACCTCGCCGACGATCCGCCCGTCGGCGACCCGCAGCGGGACCTTGCCGCGCGCGGTACGGCCCAGGGTGCCCTCCTGGATGGCGGTGACGCTGCGCCCGGCGAGGGCGGGCTCGGGATCGGTGGAGACCCGCTGGCCGATCCGGCCGGGATCGGTGTGCGAGAGCCGGATGCCGTCCAGGTCGGTGACCACGACGAAGCTGGCGCCGGTGGCCGTCCGGATCTGCTCGGCGTTGCGCTGGGCGGTGGCGGCGTCCCGGACCTCGGCGGCCCGGGCGATCGTCTCGTCGCCGGCGGTGGCCTGGGCGATGGACAGCGCGCGCTGCATCGCGTCGTGGTCCAGTTCGGCGCTGACCGGTGCCAGGAACAGGCCGGCGGTGAGGACGGTGACGCCGACGGTCACCACGGTCTGGCTCAGCAGCAGCTGGGCGAAGACCCGGCGGGGCCAGTGGGGGTGTTTCATCCGGGCCTCCTCTCGGGGGCGTCCGACCGGCCGCGGTCGACGGGCGAGGGGGATCAGGGCGGGGCGGGGGGTTTGGGGGATCGGGCGGGGCGGATCGGGGCGGGGTGGATCGGGCAGATCGGGCGGAACCGGGTGGCTGGCGGGTCGGTGGTCGGCACACCCTATGTTTCCGGGGTGGTTCTGTCAGCCGTGCCCCCGCTGTTGTAGCGGAAGCAAAACGAGCAGAACAGCCCTCAACGCGGAGAACCCGCAGTTCGCCGAGAAGTCTCCCGCCGCCGCCCCCGCCGCTCCTAGCCTCCCGGGGCAAGCACAGAGCACCCCGGGAGGTTCCATGAGCACAACCCCGGCGACCGGGCCGGCGCCGGCCCCGGCGATCGAGCTGACCGGCGCCACCAAGCGGTTCCGCACCCCGTCCGGCGCCCTGCACACCGCCGTCCGCGACCTCGACCTGACCGTCGCGCAGGGAGAGTTCGTCGCCGTCGTCGGCCCCACCGGCTGCGGCAAGTCCACCACGCTGACCCTGGTCAGCGGCCTGGAGGAGCCCACCGAGGGCGAGGTCCGGGTGTACGGCCGGCCGGTCGACGGCATCGACCGGAAGGTCGGCTTCGTGTTCCAGCAGGACGCCGTCTTCCCCTGGCGGACCGTGCTGTCCAACGTCACGGCCGGCCCGCGCTTCCGCGGCGTGCCGGCCACCGAGGCCAGGGAGCGGGCCCGCGACTGGCTGGCCCGGGTGGGCCTCGGCGACTTCGAGGACCGCTACCCGCACCAGCTGTCCGGCGGTATGCGCAAGCGCGTCGCGCTCGCCCAGACCTTCGTCAACGACCCCGGCATCCTGCTGATGGACGAGCCGTTCTCGGCGCTGGACGTGCAGACCCGCGCCCTGATGTCCGACCAGCTGCTGGAGTTGTGGGCCGGCACCGGGTCGTCCGTGGTCTTCGTGACCCACGACCTGGACGAGGCGATCGCGCTGGCCGACCGGGTCGTGGTGATGACCGCCGGACCGGCCACCGTCAAGGAGGTCTTCACCGTCGACCTGCCCCGCCCGCGCACCGTGGAGGCGGTCCGACTGGAGCCGAGGTTCGTCGAGTTGTACCGGGAGATCTGGGCGTCGCTCGGCGAAGAGGTGCGCATCACCCGGGAGAGAGGAGCGGGTCGTGCCGCTTGAGACCGCGCCGGCCGTCGCCGGAAAGGCCCCGGTGGCCACCGCCACCAGGACGGAAGCCCGCGAACGGGCCGCCCGCAGGCGAAGGCTGGGCATCTACGGAGCCCGCATCGCGGTGCTGGTGGCCTTCCTCGGACTCTGGGAGCTGTGCGCCCGCACCGAGGTCGTCGATCCTTTCAACTTCTCCCAGCCGACGAGGATCTGGGACCAGATCTGGCAGTGGATCACCCACGGCACGGCTCAGGGCTCGCTCGGCGAGCAGATCGGCTACACCCTCTACGAGGCCCTCACCGGCTGGGTGATCGGTGTCACCGGAGGCGTGCTGCTGGGCATCGCCCTCGGCCGGATCCGCTTCCTGGCCGACGTGTTCGGGCCCTACATCAAGGTGCTGAACGCCATCCCGCGCATCGTGCTGGCCCCGATCTTCCTGATCTGGTTCGGCCTCGGCCCGGCCTCCAAGGTGGCCTCGGCGGTGGTGCTGGTGTTCTTCCCGGTCTTCTTCAACGCCTTCCAGGGCGCCCGCGAGGTCGACCGCAACCTGGTCGCCAACGCCCGCATCCTGGGCGCCGACAACCGGCGGGTCACCCTTCAGGTGGTCATCCCCGCCGCCACCACGTGGATCTTCACCAGCCTCCACGTCAGCTTCGGCTTCGCGCTGATCGGCGCCATCGTCGGCGAGTACATCGGCGCCACCAAGGGCCTCGGCCTGCTGGTCGCCGCGGCCCAGGGCACCTTCAACGCGGCCGGCGTGTACGCCGCGATGACCATCCTCGCCGTCGTCGCGCTGTTCACCGAGGGGCTGCTGACCTTCGCCGAGAAGAAGCTGTTCCGCTGGAAGCCCGCCGACTCCGGCGACGGCCGCTGACCCCCACCCCGTTCCACCGCAGAGAGGCACCCCCACCCATGCGCCCGAACCCGACCGGCAGAGCTGCCGCCGCCGCCCTCGCCGCCGTCCTGCTGTTCCCGCTCGCCGCCTGCGCCAACGACGCCGCCTCCGTCTCCCACAGCGGAGCCGCCCCGGCCGGGCAGAAGGTCGACGGCCCCAAGGTCAAGATCATGGTCGGCGGCCTGGACAAGGTCATCTACCTGCCCGCCATGCTCACCCAGCGCCTCGGGTTCTTCGCCGAGGCCGGAGTCAACGTCGAGCTGCTGAGCGAACCGGCCGGCGTCAACGCCACCACCGCGCTGCTCGCCGGGGACGTCCAGGGCGCGGTCGGCTTCTACGACCACACCATCGACCTCCAGGCGAAGGGCAAGAACGTCGAGTCGGTCGTGCAGTTCTCCCAGGCACCGGGCGAGGTCGAGATCGTCTCCGCCAAGCAGGCCGACGCCATCACCTCGGGCGCCGACTTCAAGGGCAGGAAGCTCGGCGTCACCAGCATCGGCTCCTCCACCGACTTCCTCACCAAGTACCTCGCCGTCAAGAACGGCACCGCGGTCAGCGAGTTCAGCCCGATCGCGGTAGGCGCCGGCCAGACCTTCATCGCCGCGCTCCAGCAGGGCAGCATCGACGCCGGCATGACCACCGACCCGACCGTGGCCGCCGTTCTCGACAAGGGCCTCGGCAAGATCCTCTACGACATGCGGACCCCCGAGGGCTCGCGCGCCGCACTCGGCGGGCTCTACCCCTCGTCCTCGCTCTACATGAGCTCCGAGTGGGTGGAGAAGAACAAGGACACCACCCAGAAGCTCGCCAACGCCTTCGTCAGGACGTTGAAGTGGATGGCCGCGCACACCCCGGCGGAGATCGCCGAGAAGATGCCCGCGGACTACGCGCAGGGCGGCGCCGAGCAGTACGCGGCGGCGATCGGGGCGACCCTGCCGATGTTCACCACGGACGGGGTGATGCCCGCCGACGGGCCGAAGACCGTCCTCGCGGTGCTCGCCGCCTTCCACCCGGACGTCAAGGGCAAGGAGGGCTCCATCGACCTGGCCCGCACCTACACCACGGAGTTCGTCGGCAAGGCCGCCACGGGCTGACCCCGCGCCGGCGGTCCCGCGCCCACCCCCACGGGCGCGGGGCCGTCACCGTTCCTGGACCGGCAGCGCCCGGACCGCCGCCACGTCCATCCGCGACGGCGTGCCCGCCGCCTTGCCGCAGCTCTCCGGGCGGGCCGGCTCGCTCGCGCCCTCGACCACGTCCACCTCCCAGGCCCGGCCGTCCCGGTGCCGCACGGTCACCAGCCAGCGCCCCGCGCCGGCGGAGCGCTGGCTCAGGCTCAGCGCGTCCACCTCGGTCTCGCCGGTGGCCAGCCGGACGGCGTGGTCGGCCGCCTGGCCCGGGCGCTCCCAGCCCGAGCAGCCCCGCGACCACTCCGGCACCATGTGCCCGGAGGCCGTCGCCGCCAGCACCTCCTTGGCGCTCTCCGCCGTCAGCCGCCCGTAGGCGAAGCCGTACGGCAGCACCAGCATGGTGGGGGAGAAGCGGTGCCCGCCCAGGTGGGTCACCTCCCACACCTCGCTGTGCCCGGCCGCCGTCAGCTGAGCGGCCAGCGGCCGGCCCAGCAGCGCGCAGCAGCGGTCCCGTCGGCCGTTGGTGCACACCAGGGCCACCGGTCCGCCGACGTGCTCCGCGCCGAACCCGCCGTGCTCGCCCGCCCCCAGCGCCCCGAAGTCCAGCCCGAGCAGCTCCGCGGGGTCCGTGACCGCTCCCCGGCGCACCCAGCCGCGACCCGGCACGGTGTGCGCGAGGAACACCTCGTGCCGCGCGGTCGGCAGGCAGTCGGCGTGCCGGCCCGGCCGCCGGATCAGCGCCACCCGCACGCCCGTCCCCGCGGCGGCCGCCTCCAGGGCCCGCCCCACCGCGGCGTCCAGATGGCTCTCCGCGAGCGCCTTCGCGCCCCACGGCCCGGTCTGCTCGATCAGCAGCCAGGTGGTGGCGGTGGCAGCCGTGGCGGCCAGCGGCTCCGACAGTTCACGCGACACGGTCGCACAGGTGCTCACGCAGGCAAGGCTACCCTTGGCCTCCCGGGCCACCGGGGCTTGGCACCCGCTTGGCCCCCTCGGCTCCCGGGGCTCCCCGGGCTCCCCGTACGCGGCTCCTGCGACCCGGCCCGGACGCGAGAGAGGGGTGCCGGACTCCGGCACCCCTCCCACGCCCTGCGGCCGGCCGCTGTTACAGCGGGCCGCCGTTACACCGTTCCGCCCTTACACCGGGCCGGCCACCACACCGATCGGCGCCGTCACCGGCGTGCCCGACCCGTCACGACGCGGGTCGCGCTCCGGCAGGTCGACCGGAGCCCCCTTGGCGCCGGCCGCGCGGGCCGGCGCGGCACCCGCCCAGGCGAAGGACAGCACGTCCTCGCCGCGCAGGAACCGCTGGCAGCGCACGCCGCCGGTGGCCCGGCCCTTGCGCGGGTACTGCTCGAACGGCGTGACCTTCCAGGAGCTCTGCTCCTCGCCCGTCAGCGTGCCCGAGGCACCGGCCACCGAGACCACCACCGCGTCCACGGCCGGGTCCACGGCGGTGAAGGAGAGCACCCGGGCGCCGTCCGACAGCTTGATCCCGGCCATGCCGCCCGCCGGTCGGCCCTGCGGGCGCACCTGGCCCGCCGGGTAGCGCAGCAGCTGGGCGTCGGAGGCGATGAAGACCAGGTCCTCCTCGCCGGTGCGCAGCTCGACCGCGCCGACCACCTCGTCACCCTCCTTGAGGGCGATCACCTCGAACTCGTCCTTGTTCGCCGGCCACTCCGGCACCACCCGCTTCACCACACCCTGCGCCGTGCCCAGCGCCAGACCCGGCGAGGACTCGTCCAGCGTGGTCAGCGCCAGCGCTCGCTCGCCCGTCTCCAGCCGCAGGAACTCGCCCACCGCGGCGCCGCCCGCCAGCGTCGGCGACGGCGTCGGCGGCAGCGCCGGCAGGTCGATCACCGGCAGTCGCAGCACCCGGCCCGCCGACGTCACCACACCGATGTCCGCCCGCGCCGTGGCCGGCACCGCCGAAACGATCACATCGTGCTTGGAGCGCTTCTCCGACACCTCGAACGGCTCGCCGTCCGCCGTCCGCGCCAGCAGGCCCGTCGAGGAGAGCAGCACCCGGCACGGGTCGTCCGCCACCTCCAGCGGAACGGACAGCGCCGCCGCCGGGGCCGCGCCCGCCTCCAGCAGCACCGTTCGCCGCTCGGTGCCGAACTGCTTCGACACCGCGGCCAGTTCGCCCGACACGACGTTGCGCAGCCGGGTGTCCGACTCCAGGATCTCGGTCAGCTCCGCGATCTCGGAGTTGAGCTTCGCCTGCTCCTCCTCCAGCTCCACCCGGTCGAACCGGGTCAGCCGGCGCAGCGGCGTGTCCAGGATGTACGCGGTCTGCGTCTCCGACAGCGAGAAGCGCTCCATCAGGCGCTCCTTCGCCCGCGCCGCGTTGTCGCTCGACCGGATGATCGCGATGACCTCGTCGATGTCGATCAGGGCCACCAGCAGGCCCTCGACCAGGTGCAGCCGCTCCTGGCGCTTGCGCCGACGGAACTCGCTGCGCCGGCGCACCACCTCGAAGCGGTGGTCGACGTAGACCTCCAGCAGCTCCTTCAGACCCAGCGTCAGCGGCTGGCCGTCCACCAGGGCCACGTTGTTGATGCCGAAGGTCTCCTCCATCGGCGTCAGCTTGTAGAGCTGCTCCAGCAGCGCCTCCGGCACGAAGCCGTTCTTCACCTCGATCACCAGCCGCAGCCCGTGCTCGCGGTCGGTGAGGTCCTTGACGTCCGCGATGCCCTGCAGCTTCTTCGCGTTGACCAGGTCCTTGATCTTCGAGATGACCTTCTCCGGGCCGACGTTGTACGGCAGCTCGGTGACCACGATGCCCTTGCGGCGGGCCGTCACGCTCTCGATCGTCGTCGTCGCACGGATCTTGAAGGTGCCGCGGCCCGACTCGTACGCGTCCCGGATGCCCGACAGGCCGACGATCCGGCCGCCGGTCGGGAGGTCCGGCCCGGGCACGAACCGCATCAGCGTGTCCAGGTCGGCGTTCGGGTGCTTGATCAGGTGCCGGGCCGCCGCCACCACCTCGGACAGGTTGTGCGGCGGCATGTTGGTCGCCATCCCGACCGCGATCCCCGTCGCGCCGTTCACCAGCAGGTTCGGGAACGCGGCCGGCAGCGCCAGCGGCTCCTGCTCGCTGCCGTCGTAGTTCGGGCCGAAGTCGACGGTGTCCTCGTGGATCGACTCCACCATCGCCATCGAAGCCGCCGTCAACCGCGACTCGGTGTACCGCATCGCGGCCGGCGGGTCGTCGTTGCCCAGCGAACCGAAGTTCCCGTGCCCGTCGATCAGCGGCAGCCGCATCGAGAACGGCTGCGCCATCCGGACGACCGAGTCGTAGATCGACGCGTCACCGTGCGGGTGCAGCCGGCCCATCACCTCGCCCACCACGCGGGCGCACTTCACGTGCGCGCGGTCCGGCCGCAGGCCCATCTCGTTGGCCTGGTACAGGATCCGCCGGTGCACCGGCTTCAGACCGTCCCGTGCGTCGGGCAGCGCACGCGAGTAGATCACCGAGTAGGCGTACTCCAGGAAGGAGCCCTGCATCTCGTCCACGACGTCGACGTCGAGGATCCGCTCCTCGAAATCTCCGGGCGGCGGGGTCTGCGAACTGCGGCGGGCCATCGCGGCGGGGCTCCCT
Organism: Kitasatospora sp. NPDC005751; assembly: GCF_040630835.1. Taxonomy (NCBI): domain Bacteria; kingdom Bacillati; phylum Actinomycetota; class Actinomycetes; order Kitasatosporales; family Streptomycetaceae; genus Kitasatospora; species Kitasatospora sp. NPDC005751. The sequence goes on along the minus strand of NZ_JBEXYC010000018.1, from coordinate 12,471 downwards.
TACGTCTCGCTTGCGTCTCGTCGGCGTCAGTCGTCGTCTGCGTCTGCCGTCGTGTGCTGTCCTCGTCGGCTGTCGTCAACAGGGCCCAGCGCCCCCATTGTGGACCCTCGCGCCGACACTCCGAGCCAGCGCCCCTCTTCCGCCCCTGGCGAACGCCCGGTCCGCGCGGACACATCCGAGCCCTCCCCGCGTTGCACCACAATGGGGGACGCCACACGAACCCCCGACATCGACGACGGGAAGGACCCGAGCGCATGGCCAACCCGGCCCCCGCATCCGCCTCCACCGGAGGAACTGGCGCTGCCATCGCCATCACCGAGCACCGCCTGGCCAACGGCCTGCGCGTCGTCCTCTCCGAGGACCACCTCACCCCGGTCGCCGCCGTCTGCCTCTGGTACGACGTGGGCTCCCGCCACGAGGTGAAGGGCCGTACCGGTCTGGCCCACCTGTTCGAGCACCTCATGTTCCAGGGCTCCGCCAGCGTCTCGAACAACGGCCACTTCGAGCTCGTGCAGGGCGCCGGCGGCTCGCTCAACGGCACCACCAGCTTCGAGCGCACCAACTACTTCGAGACCATGCCCGCCCACCAGCTGGAGCTCGCCCTCTGGCTGGAGGCCGACCGGATGGGCTCGCTGCTCGCCGCCCTGGACGACACGTCCATGGAGAACCAGCGCGACGTCGTCAAGAACGAGCGCCGCCAGCGCTACGACAACGTGCCCTACGGCACCGCCTTCGAGAAGCTCACCGCGCTCTCCTTCCCCGACGGCCACCCGTACCACCACACCCCCATCGGCTCCATGGCCGACCTCGACGCCGCCACCCTGGAGGACGCCCGCGCGTTCTTCAGCACGTACTACGCGCCGAACAACGCCGTCCTCTCCGTCGTCGGCGACATCGACCCCGAGCAGACCATCGCCTGGGTGGAGAAGTACTTCGGCTCCATCCCCGGCCACGACGGCAAGCAGCCCCCGCGCGACGGCACCCTGCCCGACACCTTCGGCCGGGAGATCCGCGAGCACATCCACGAGGACGTCCCGTCCCGCGCCCTGATGGCCGCCTACCGGCTCCCGCACGACGGCACCCGCGAGGCCGACGCGGCCGACCTGGCCCTCACCATCCTCGGCAGCGGCGAGTCCAGCCGCCTCTACAACCGCCTCGTGCGCCGCGACCGCACCGCCGTCGCCGCCGGCTTCGGCCTGCTCCGCCTCGCCGGCGCCCCCAGCCTCGGCTGGCTCGACGTCAAGACCTCCGGCGACGCCACCATCGAGCAGATCGACGCCGCCGTCGACGAGGAGCTCGCCCGCTTCGCCGCGGAGGGCCCCACCGCCGCCGAACTGGAGCGCGCCCAGGCCCAGATCGAGCGCGAGTGGCTCGACCGGCTCACCACCGTCTCCGGCCGTGCCGACGAACTCTGCCGCTACGCCGTCCTGTTCGGCGACCCGAAGCTGCTGGGCAGCGCCCTGGCCAAGGTGCTCGACGTCACCGCGGAGGAGGTCCAGGCCGTCGCCCAGGCCCGCCTGCACCCGCGCAACCGGGCCGTCCTGGTCTACGAGCCCACCACCGCCGACGACACCGACGCCGACGAGACCGCCACCGACGCCACCGAAGAGGAGGGCGCTGCCGCATGAGCACCGACTACGTCCCCGCCATGACGTTCCACCCCAAGCCCGAGCCCGGCACCGCAGAGCCGTGGGCGTTCCCCGCCCCCGAGCGCGCCGCCCTCGGCAACGGCATCACCGTCCTGCACTGCGACCGCCCCGGCCAGCAGCTCGTCGCCGTCGAGGTCCAGCTCGACGTCCCGCTCGCGGCCGAGCCGGAGGGCCTCGACGGCATCGCCACCATCCTGGCCCGCGCCTTCAACGAGGGCACCGACACCCTCACCGCCGAGGAGTTCGCCGCCGAACTGGAGCGGGCCGGCGCCACCCTCGACGCGCACGCCGACCACCCCGGCCTCCGGGTCTCCCTGGAGGTGCCGGCCTCCCGGCTCCAGCGCGGCCTCGGCCTGCTCGCCGACGCGCTGCGCGCGCCCGCGCTGCCCGAGGACGAGATCGAGCGCCTGGTCGCCAACCGGCTCGACGAGCTCGTCCACGAGGCGGCCAACCCCGCCCGCCGCGCCGCCAAGGCCCTCTACGCCGAGCTCTTCGACGGCGCCGACCGGCTCTCCCGCCCCCGCGGCGGCACCGCCGACACGGTCAAGTCCATCGACCGGGCCGCCGTCAAGGCCTTCTACGACGCCCACGTCCGCCCCTCCACCACCACCGTCGTGGTGGTCGGCGACCTCACCGGCACCGACCTGCCCGCGCTCCTGGAGGCCACCCTCGGCGCCTGGACCGGCACCACCGCGGAGCCCACCGTGCACGCCCCGGTGACCGGCGACGACACCGGCCGCGTCGTCATCGTCGACCGCCCCGGCTCGGTCCAGACCCAGCTGCTCATCGGGCGCGTCGGCCCGGACCGCCACGACCCGGCCTGGGCCGCCCAGATCCTCGGCACCTACTGCCTCGGCGGCACCCTCACCTCCCGCCTGGACCGCGTCCTGCGCGAGGAGAAGGGCTACACCTACGGCGTCCGGGCGTTCGCCCAGCCGCTGCGCTCCGCCGCCGACGGCTCCGGCCGTGCACTGATCGCGATCAGCGGCTCGGTGGACACCGCGTCCACCGCGCCGGCGCTCGCCGACACCTGGACCATCCTGCGGACCCTCGCCGCCGAGGGCCTCACCGACGCGGAGCGCGACGAGGCCGTGCAGTTCCTGGTCGGCGTGGCCCCCCTGAAGTACGAGACCGCGGGCTCCGTCGCCGGCACGCTGGCCGACCAGGTCGAGCAGGACCTGCCGGACGACTACCAGGCCGAGGTCTACCGCCGGCTCGCCGAGCTGCCGACGGCGGAGGCCACCGAGGCCGTCGTCGCGGCGTTCCCGGCGGACCGCCTGGTCACCGTCCTGGTCGGCGACGCCGCCACGATCGCCGACCCGGTGCGCGAGCTGGGCATCGGCGAGGTCACCGTGATCACCGCCTGATCAGCGCCTGATCCCCCCGGTACGGGCTGGGCCCGGTGGAGCACTCCGCTCCGCCGGGCCCAGCGTTTTATCCCGTTGCGGGCCCCGGGCGCCGCGTGGGTAGATGTTCCCCGGCACACACGAACGGGAGGAGGCGGTCACCATGCGGGTCGAGCGAACTGCACGACGCTCCCCAAGGCCGTTCTCCCGCTGTGCCCAGGGCGTCTGAGCCCCACCCCCGGAACTTCCCCGAGCCGCGCCGGGACTCTTCGCGCGGCACCCCACCTAGGCTTGAACCAGCCGACCTTTGGAGGTCGTTCAACCATGTCGTACACCGAGGTACCCGGCGTCCGCGTGCCGATCCGGATGTGGACCGACCCGGCCACCGTCGAGGGCCAGGCCATGCAGCAGCTGCGCAACATCAGCTCGCTGCCCTGGCTGCACGGCCTCGCCGTGATGCCCGACGTCCACCTGGGCAAGGGCGCGACGGTCGGCTCCGTGATCGCGATGAAGGGCGCCGTCTGCCCGGCGGCCGTCGGCGTCGACATCGGCTGCGGGATGAGCGCCGTCAAGACCTCGCTCACGGCCGGGGACCTGCCCGACGACCTCTCGCGACTGCGCTCCAAGATCGAGCAGGCCATCCCGGTCGGCCGCGGCCTGCACACCGACCCGGTCGACCCGACGAAGCTCCACGGCTTCGCCACGGCGGGCTGGGACGACTTCTGGGAGCGGTTCGACGGCGTGGCCCACGAGGTCAAGTGGCGCCGCGAGCGCGCCATGCAGCAGATGGCGACCCTCGGAGGCGGAAACCATTTCATCGAAGTATGTGTTGATAGCACCGGAGTCGTGTGGCTGATGCTGCACTCCGGGTCCCGGAACATCGGCAAGGAGCTGGCGGAGCACCACATGGGCGTCGCCCGGTCGCTGCCGCACAACCAGGGGCTGATCGACCAGGACCTCGCGGTCTTCATCGCGCAGACCCCGCAGATGGCCGCCTACCGCGAGGACCTCTTCTGGGCGCAGGAGTACGCCAAGAAGAACCGTGCGGTGATGATGGCGCTCTTCCAGGACGTCGTCCGCCGTGAGTTCGCCAAGGCGAGGGTCACCTTCGACGAGGTGATCAGCTGCCACCACAACTACGTGTCGGAGGAGCGGTACGACGGCGTCGACCTGCTGGTGACCCGCAAGGGCGCGATCAAGGCCGGCTCCGGTGACTTCGGCATCATCCCCGGTTCGATGGGCACCGGCTCCTACATCGTCCGCGGCCTCGGCAACGAGGCGGCGTTCAACTCCGCCTCGCACGGCGCCGGCCGGAAGATGAGCCGCAACGCCGCGAAGAAGCGGTTCACCACCCAGGACCTGGTCGAGCAGACCAAGGGCGTGGAGTGCCGCAAGGACAGCGGCGTCGTGGACGAGATCCCCGGTGCGTACAAGTCGATCGAGAAGGTCATCGAGCAGCAGAAGGACCTCGTGGAGGTCGTCGCCCACCTGAAGCAGGTCGTCTGCGTCAAGGGCTGACCCGGGCGCAGGGCCCGCGGCTCCGGCGCCGCCGGGTGCCGGTCATGCGGAAGGGGGGCACCGCCGTGGCGGTGCCCCCCTTCTCGACGGTGCTCAGGCGGCGGCCGGCAGCTCGTCGAGGCCTTCCTGGACCAGCTGGGCGAGGCGGTCCAGGGCCTCGTCCGCGCCCTCGGCGTCGGAGGCGAGGACGACCTCCTCGCCGCCCTGGGCACCGAGGCCGAGCAGGCCGAGCATGGAGGCGGCGTTGATCGGGGTGCCGCCGGGCTTGGCGATGGTGATCGGCACGCCGGTGGCCGTGACGGCCCGGACGAAGACGGAGGCGGGACGGGCGTGCAGGCCCTCGGCCCAACCGATGGTGACGCGGCGCTCAGCCATGAGACGTGCCTTTCCGGTGAAGCTGGTCATGGCCGGGGCAGGGGGGTTCCTTCGACCATGTTGTCTAGACCAGTGTTGCATGCAGGCAACCCCTGCGAGCCGCCGCGTTCAGGACTTGTGATTGTTTCTTTCGGGGGCATAACCCCCGGCCAGTGGCCGTCTCCACCCTGCCGCGACGACACGTCCGGCGCCATTCGGCTCGCCGCCGGATAACCTGACGAATGTGGACGACTCCGCGGTACCGCACCCCGAGCAGACCCCGCAGGATCCGCAGAACCGGCCGGCCCCCCAGCCCCGGCAGCACCAGGACGCGGACTACCCGCAGCACTGGGAGGCCGACGTCCTGCTGCGTGACGGCGGCACGGCCCGGATCCGGCCGATCACGCCCGCCGACGCCGGCCGGCTGGTCGAGTTCTACGAGCAGGTGTCGGACCAGTCCAAGTACTTCCGCTTCTTCGCGCCCTACCCGCGGCTCTCCGACAAGGACGTCCGCCGCTTCACCCACCACGACTTCGTGAACCGGGTCGGCCTCGCCGTGGTGGTCCGCGACCGCTTCATCGCCACCGTCCGCTACGACCGGATCGACGCCGACGGCCGCCCCTCGGAGACCGGCACCGACGCCGAGGTGGCGTTCCTGGTGCAGGACGCCCACCAGGGCCGCGGGGTCGCCTCCGCACTGCTGGAACACATCGCCGCGGTGGCCCAGGAGCGCGGCATCCGCCGCTTCCAGGCCGAGGTGCTGCCGGAGAACCGCAAGATGGTGAAGGTCTTCACCGACGCCGGCTACACCCAGCACCGCAGCTTCGCGGACGGTGTGGTCCACCTGGAGTTCGACCTGGAGCCGACCGCCGCCTCGCTGGCGGTGATGCGGGCGCGCGAGCACCGGGCCGAGGCGCGGTCCGTGCAGCGGCTGCTCACCCCGCGCTCGGTCGCGGTGGTGGGCGTCTCCCGCCACCCGCAGACCGTCGGCCGGGCGATCCTGCGGGACCTGCTCGGCGGGCTGCCGCACGGTGACGACCGCCGCGTCTACGCGGTGAACCGCAACGCCCCGCCCGGCACCGCGCTGGACGGCGTCCCGGTGCACCGCTCGGTGCTGGAGATCCCCGGCCCGGTGGACCTCGCCGTGATCGCCGTCCCGGCCGCCGCCGTCCCCGCCGCCGTCGCCGACTGCGGCGCGCACGGTGTGCAGGGCCTGGTGGTGGTCACCGCCGGCTACGCCGAGACCGGCCCGGAGGGCCGCGACCGCCAGCGCGCCCTGGTCCGCCAGGCCCGGGCGGCCGGCATGCGGGTGATCGGCCCGAACGCCTTCGGCCTGATCAACACCGACCCCGCGCTCCCGCTCAACGCCTCGCTCGCACCCGTCCTGCCGCGCCGGGGCGGCTTCGGCATCTTCTGCCAGTCCGGAGCGATCGGCGTCGCCCTGCTGGAGGCCGCCCACCGCCGGGGCCTCGGCGTCTCCTCCTTCGCCTCGGTCGGCAACCGCTCCGACGTCTCGGGCAACGACTTCCTCCAGTACTGGGCGGAGGACCCGGCCACCGACGTCGTGCTGCTCTACCTGGAGTCCTTCGGCAACCCCCGCAAGTTCACCCGGATCGCCCGCCGGCTCGCCGCCGTCAAGCCGATCGTGGTCGTCAAGGGCGCCCGCCACACCGGCAGCCTGCCGCCCGGCCACGCCGTCCCGGTCACCGCCAGCGGGCTGCGCGACGCCACCGTCGACGCCCTGTTCGAGCAGGCCGGCGTCACCCGGGTGGAGACCATCACCGAGCTGTACGACACCGGGGAGCTGCTCGCGCTCCAGCCGCTGCCGCCCGGCGACCGGGTCGCCGTGGTCGGCAACTCCGACTCGCTCGGCCTGCTCACCCACGACGCCTGCCTCAGCGCCGGTCTGCGCCCCCGCACCCCGGTCGACCTCACCACGGCCGCCACCGGCGAGAACTTCCGGATCGCGCTGGACGTCGCACTCGCGGACCCGGCCGTGGACGCGGTGATCGCCGTCGCGATCCCGCCCATCGGCACCTCCGCGCATGCCTTCATGGGCGGCCGGCTGACCGGCCCGGACGATCCCGAGATGGGCTCCGACGACCCCGAGATCGCCGCCGCCCTGCTCGAAGCGGGCGAGCGCGCGAGGGAGTTGGGCAAGCCGCTGGTGCTCGCCCACCTGGCGCTGACCGACCTGCCGAGCCGGCTCCGCCCGGGCGGCATCCCCGCCTACCCGGCACCGGAGCGCGCCGTCCGCGCCCTCGCGCACGCCGTCCACCACGCCGAGTGGCGGCGCCGGACGGCCGAGGCGGAGGAGACCGCCCGCGTTCCGGAGCTGGACCGGATCGACGAGGGCGGCGCCCGCGACCTGGTCGAGGCGGCGCTCAGCACCCGGACCGCGATCGCCGCCCGCACCCAGCCCGGCGGTGCGCGGATCACCCTGCCGGAGGCCGGCACCACCGCGCTGCTCGCGCACTACGGCATCGACGTCTCCCCGACCCTGCCCGCGCCCGACGAGGAGTCCGCCGTCCGTGCCGCCGCGACGCTCGGCTACCCGGTGGCGCTCAAGGCGACCGCCCCGCACCTGCGCCACCGCCCCGACCTCGGCAGCGTCCGCCTCGACCTGACCGGCGAGCCGGGGCTGCGCCGCGCCCACCGCGAGCTGGACGCGCTGCTCGGCGGGGCCGCCCAGGCCGAACTCGTCGTGCAGCGCCTGGCCCCGCGCGGTGTGGACACCGTGATCGGGGCCACCGTCGACCCGGCGGTGGGCGCGATCCTCTCCTTCGGTCTGGCCGGCGCCCCGGCCGAGCTGCTCGGTGATGTTGCCCACCGTCTGGTCCCCGCCACCGACCAGGACGTGGCCGGTCTGATCCGCGAGGTCCGGGCGGCCCCGCTGCTGTTCGGCTGGCGCGGCGCCGAGGCGGTGGACACCGCCGCCCTGGAGGAACTGCTGCTGAGGGTGTCGCGGCTGGTCGACGATCTCCCGGAGGTCGCCTCGGTGGACCTCGAACCCGTGGTCGTCGCCCCGCACGGACTGGCGATCCTGGGGGCGCGGGTGCGGATCGCGCCCCTGCCCGTCCGCAGCGATCTGGGCCCGCGCGCGATGAGCACGCTGTAACCTTCCTTGGTTGCGCCCTGTCCGGGGGCGCTGTCGTCCGGAAGCTCGGCGCCGCGCCGCCCGCTTCGTCGGCGGACCATGCCAGGATGGAGTTATGGCGAAGACCGGTACCACCACCACTCAGGACCTGCGCTCGGCGATCGAGCGCAGCGGCTACTACCCGGCCCTGGTGTCCGAGGCGGTCGAGTCCGCGGTGGGTCCCGAGCCGATCAGCTCCTACCTGGTGCACCAGGAGACCACCTTCGACGCCAACGAGGTGCGCCGGCACGTCACCGTGCTGGTGCTGACCCCGACCCGTTTCGTGGTGAGCCACACCGACGAGCAGTCCGGCGGCGAGGCCGGCCCCGCGGTGCCCTACGCCACCACCTCCACCGAGAGCGTCCGGCTGGACCGGATCGGCTCGGTCGTGGTGAGCCGGATGGTCGCCAACCCGGAGACCTACACCCCCGGCACGCTGCCCCGCGAGGTCGTGCTGACCATCGGCTGGGGTGCCGTGCAGCGCCTGGACCTGGAGCCGGCCGGCTGCTCGGACCCGAACTGCGAGGCCGACCACGGCTACACCGGATCGGCCACCGCTGACGACCTGTCACTGCGGGTCAGCGAGGCGGGTGACGGCCCGGAGACGGTCGCCCAGGCCCTGGTGTTCGCCCGGGCGCTCTCCGACGCCACGATCAGCAACGGTCCGCGGGTCTGAGCCGACGCACCGGAAGCCAGGAAGTCAGCCTCTCACCCATGTCCTTCGCACCCGACGCCCACGACGCCTTCGAGATCCTCGACCCCGCCGCCGCCCCGGCCCCCCTGTACGGCGGCGGCTCGCTCTGTGACCTGCTGCCCTCGGTGGCGGCCGGACTCGGCGTGCCCGGCTTCACCGCCGCACTGCCGATCGCCCCGGCCGACCGGGTGGTGGTCTTCCTGGTCGACGGACTCGGCTGGGAGCTGCTGCTGCGCCACCCGGAGTACGCGCCGTTCCTCTCCTCGCTGATCGGCAGCTCGTTCGCCGGCACCGGCCGCCCGCTGACCGCCGGCTTCCCGTCCACCACCGCCACCTCGCTGGCCTCGGTCGGCACCGGGACCCCGCCCGGCCTGCACGGCCTGGTCGGCTACACGGTCGCGGTGCCGGGCGCCGGCCACCTGATGAACCAGCTGCGCTGGCAGCCGCCGGTCGCCCCGCACACCTGGCAGCCGTACCCGACGGTGTTCGAGCAGACGCACGCCGCCGGGGTGGCGACCGCCCAGGTCTCCTCGCCGCTGTTCGCCCAGACCCCGCTGACCCGGGTGGCGCTCTCCGGCGGCAGCTTCCTCGGCCGCACCACCGGCGAGGAGCGGATGGACCGGGCCGCCCGCTGGCTGGCCGAGCACGACCGCGCCCTCGTCTACACCTACGTGAGCGAGCTGGACGGCGCGGGGCACCGGTTCGGGGTGGACTCCGACGACTGGCGGATGACGCTGGACGCGGTGGACCGCCTGGCCCGCCGCCTGGCCGAGCAGCTGCCGCCGCGGTCGGCGATGTACGTCACCGCCGACCACGGCATGATCGACATCGCTCCGGAGGACCGGATCGACTTCGACGAGGACTGGGAGCTGGGCGCCGGCGTCGCCCTGCTCGGCGGCGAGGGCCGGGCCCGGCACGTCTACGCGGTGCCCGGCGCGGCCGCCGACGTGTACACGGTCTGGAGCGAGGTGCTGGGCGACCGGATGTGGGTGGCCACCCGGGACGACGCGATCGCGGCAGGCTGGTTCGGACCCTCCGTGGACGAGCGGGTCTACCTGCGGATCGGCGACGTGGTCGCCGCCGCCCGGGACGACGTCGCGGTGACCGCCTCCCGCAACGAGCCCGGCGAGTCCGCGATGATCGGTCTGCACGGCTCGATGACCCCGGTCGAGCAGTTCGTGCCCCTGCTCGAAGTCCGCACGTGAACCCCCTTGAAGTGAAAGGCCTTCGCACCACCCATGGCTGAACTGGTGTTCTTCTCGGGCACGATGGACTGCGGGAAGTCGACGCTCGCGTTGCAGATGGACCACAACCACGCCGCGCGCGGCCGGCAGGGGATCATCCTCACCCGCAACGACCGGGCCGGCGCGGCCACCATCTCCAGCCGGCTCGGCCTGCAGGCCGAGGCGGTCGAGGTGGCGGACGAATTCGACTTCCACGCCCACGTCGTGCACCGGCTCTCGGCCGGCGGCCGGGTGGACTACCTGATCTGCGACGAGGCCCAGTTCTTCGCCGCCGAGCAGGTCGACCAACTGGCCCGGGTGGTGGACGAACTCGGCATCGACGTGTTCACCTTCGGCATCACCACGGACTTCCGCACCCGGCTGTTCCCCGGTTCCCAGCGGCTGATCGAACTGGCCGACCGGGTGGAGGTCCTCCAGGTCGAGGCGCTCTGCTGGTGCGGCGCGCGGGCCACCCACAACGCCCGTACGGTGGGCGGCGTGATGGTGGTCGAGGGCGCCCAGGTCGTGATCGGCGACATCACGGTGCGCGAGGACGAGGTCGGCTACGAGGTGCTCTGCCGCCGGCACCACCGCCGCCGGCTGACCGCCGCCACCGCCCGCGTCTCGGTGCTCTCCCCGGACGTGCTGCCCTTCGAGGAGCAGCAGGCCTGACCCGCTCCTACCGGAGCCCCGCCTGCAGCACCGAGAAGTGCCCGCCCTGCGGGTCCGCCAGTCGCGCCACCGGTCCGCGCCCGCTCTCGTGCGGCTCCAGCAGCACCCGGCCGCCCAGCCGGATCGCCCGACGGGCCGTCAGTTCGACGTCCTGGACGGCGAAGTGGACTCGCCAGCGCGGCGGGTGGCCGCGCAACTCGGCGCCGTGCCGGATGCCCGCCACCGGCCGGCCGTCCACCAGCAGCGCGGACTCGCCGCCGGCGGGTGCCACCGGCCGCCCGAGCACCGCGCCGTAGAACACCGCGGCGCCCTCCTCGTCCGGCGTGAGCAGCTCGGCCCAGGCCGGTCCGCCGGGCTCGGGTCCGGCCTCGCGGCCGATGTGTTCCTCGCCCTGCCAGAGGCCGAAGACCGCGCCGGAGACGTCGGCCGCGATCGCCAGCCGTCCGGCCCGCTCGGCCTGGAGCGGCCCGACCGCCACCGTTCCGCCGCACTCGTGCACCAGTTGGGCCGTCCGGTCGGCGCTGTCCACCGCGAAGTAGGTGGTCCACTGCACCGGGAAGCCGGGCACCGCGGCGACGCCGAGGCCGGCGACCGGCGCACCGCCCGATTCGGCCCGGACGTAGTCACCGAGCTCGGTGGGGCCGGGGGTGTACGTCCAGTCGAGCAGCTCGCCGTAGAACGCGCGGGCGCCGGCCAGGTCGTCGGTCATCAGGCTGACCCAGCACGGCGTGCCCTGGGCCAGCCGGAGTGTCACCGCGGGCATGCGGGCCTCCTCACGGGGCGGTCGGCGCACGGACCTGCGCACGTGAGGGTGATGGTTCCACCCTGGCGCGCGTCGAACCCTCGGGCCGCGCGGAAAGTCCGGCAAAGACCGCACAAAGAGCGTTGAGTTGGTGGTGCTGCGCGAGAATGACCGCCATGACGACCTCTCACGATGACTCCCCGCTGGTGTCGGTGGCCGGCCTGCGGGAGGCGCTCGCCTCGGCGCGCCCGCCCGTCCTGCTCGATGTGCGCTGGCAGCTCGGCGGCCCTCCCGGCATCGAGGACTACGCGGCGGGCCATCTGCCCGGTGCGGGCTTCGTCGCGCTGGACACCGACCTCGCCGCCCCGGCCGGGCCCCCCGGGCGCGGTGGCCGTCACCCGCTGCCCGACCCGGAGGAGTTGGGCGCCGCACTGCGTCGCCTCGGGGTCCGCGCCGACCGTCCGGTGGTGGTGTACGACGGTGCGACCTCGCTGGCGGCGGCGCGCGCCTGGTGGCTGCTGCGCTGGGCCGGTCACCCGGACGTGCGGGTGCTGGACGGCGGGTTCGCCGCGTGGCAGGCGGCCGGGCTGCCGGTGACCACCGAGGTGGAGAGCCCGGAGCCGGGTGACTTCAAGCCGGTGCCCGGGCAGTTGCCGACGGTCGACGGGGACGGCGCGGCCGCGCTGGCCCGGACCGGTCTGCTGCTGGACGCGCGGGCGGGCGAGCGCTACCGGGGCGAGACCGAGCCGATCGACCCGCGGGCCGGCCACGTGCCGGGGGCGCTCTCCGCGCCGACCACCGAGAACGTCGGCCCGGACGGGCGGTTCCGGCCGGCCGCCGAACTGTCCGAGCGGTTCCGCGCGCTGGGCGCCGCCGAGCGGGAGACCGCGGTGTACTGCGGGTCCGGGGTGACGGCGGCCCACCAGATCCTCGCCCTGGCGGTGGCCGGGCTGCCGGCCGCGCTGTACCCGGGCTCGTGGAGCGAGTGGTCGAGCGACGAGAGCCGCCCGGTGGCGGTCACCGAGCAGCCCGGCTGATCGACGGAACGGGAGAGGGGTGGGGGGGGGCCCCGCCCCCCCCCCCCCCCAAAAAAAAAAAAAAAAACAAAAAAAAAAAGAGGAAGGTAGTGGTAGAAAG